>CAIQPV010000045.1 GCA_903873725.1 uncultured Nitrosomonadales bacterium | reverse complement strand
TTGATGGAACACGAGCTCAAAATTTAGGCAGAATATTTTAAAAAAACAGGGGTTTTCTGACAGGCACTAATTAGTACGTTATACGATTTTCTGCACACCCCTTGCAGCCCCTACCCTTCGGCAGAAGCATCTCTGGAAATCCCTGAACGTTGGCGGACGATCGAAAATGTTCGGAGGAGTTGCAGTTTCATGTAGAATCGCGGCTTTTTTCGCATTGGCAATAGAGAAATGGCTCAAACAAGGAAAACTCGCATCCCCTCTGATCGGTATCTTGAGGAGAAAATCACGCAACTCAGCGCTACTGCAAAACCAACACCAGAAGAAATTTTGTTACTTGCACAATACAAGAAATTGATGGGGCAGCGCCCGAAATGAAAGTGATTCCAGAATACTTGAAAATACTTGAACAAGCATGACGAAAGTCTCGACACCGAAATCGTACACGCTACTGGCTTGCCATTAATCAAAGTGCATCAACCTTGATCTTACACAAACTGTCGGATTGCCCCGATTTTGCCGCTGCTCCTTCGATCAAAATTGAAGTTCAACTGACTGAAAGCAGACGGCGTCGACCGGCAGTGATCGACCCATATACGACATTCAGTTTTGCGAAAAGCGGATATTCGCCCAAAACTGTTTTGAAAGTATTTGTAAGAAAGCTTCATCTGTCCTGCGTGGCTGGATTCGGTGGCGGCAGGTCAACGTGGATCGGCGGTATGCTTTTAAGATAAACCGCCATGGCATGACGGTCCGCGTCGGTGAGCTTCGAAGTTCCCTGTACCACGGCCTTCATGCCCGAGCCGAGGAGATCGGAATCGGGTGTCATGCCAGTTTTGAGCAGTTGCTCTATATCCGCGATCGACCAACTGCCGATTCCTGTCTTGACGTCCGAAGTAATATTTGGTGCATTCTGTTTATCGGGGCCACCAATATTCCCAGAGAAGGATCTGCCCAGATCAAGCCCACCCAGAAAATTGCGCGGCGTATGGCACTCCTCGCAATGGGCAACGGCATGAGCAAGATAATTGCCGCGATTCCAGTCTTTTCCGCGATCTGGCTCGGTATTCATCGGCCCCTCTTTAAAAAACAATGAACGCCAAAAAACGAGGAGCGGACGCCAACTGAAGGGCGGTTTTGCTTCATGTGGTTTGTTGGGCAAAGATACCGCTGGCAAACTCATGATGTAGGCGTACAAATCTTCTATATCGCTATCAGTAAGCTTGGTAAACGAAGTGTAGGTAAATACCGGGAAGAGATATTCTCCATTACGCCCGATACCGTTGCGCAACGCTGTCTTAAATTCTCCCTCAGTCCAATTTCCGATGCCGTACTGCTTATCGGGCGTGATGTTGGGGGAACGAAAAGTGCCAAAAGGGGTATCGAGTCCCAGACCCCCCGAAGGGAGTTTGAGTTTGCCCGAAGAGGCTCCGCCATTCTGCCCGCCCCTGGGGCCACCATGGCAACTGTAGCAATCGGCTGCATCGTAAAGATATTTACCACGCGCAATCGATTCCGCGTCGGCAGCACACACATTCGCTACCCCGAGGAGACTAAAAACCAAGAGCAGTCCATCCAATAATATCGAAAGTTTCATGGCAGCATTTCCCTAATGCGTGAACGACATAACCGCCGAGCGCGGAGTAATCATTCCAATGCAAAAGAATAGTCCGGCGCGTGATGGATCAACCTAAAAATTGCAATTCAAGCCACAGAGAGATTGGGTTTAATGTGTTTCCTTGGCTCACTCAAAAGGTGAATCCAACTCCCTTTACAACCTTCTGTTTTCCTCTGTGATCTCTGTGCCCTCTGTGGCTAAAGCTTTTCCAGGATCAGGCAATCTGTATCGTGGCCGGCTTGAACACTTTTCCTTCGGACTGTGCGGAGGTGAAGCCCAGACCTTTGAACGGATGGGTCGGATCCCACGGAACTGGCGATCTCTTCGGCTGTGAACCGGCGAGCGGGAACTGCCACGCCAGCGATTCCGCCGAGTGATGCGCGATTTTTCCGGTCATCTGATGATGTTCCTGATGGATATGGCCGAAGAACACCGTCACATACTCGTATGGCGTCAGTATATCGATCGCCTTGGCACCATCATTGGTCGCCCAATCCCATGCAGGATAGAGATCGAACAAGGGGCGATGAGCGAAAACCACGATCGGCTGCTCCTTGTCGTGTGGGGCCAAATCGTCATGCAGCCATTGCAACTGATTTTCGCCTATCATTCCGTTGGGGTCCGAAACATTGTCGAGCGCGACAAAATGCACGCCCTTGTGGTCGAAGCTATAGTTGCTGATGCCGAACATGGCTTTGTACATCTCGCCATTATCGAGCCCGGCATCGTTCTCGCCCGGTATGAAGTGCACATCCTTGACCTTGAGTTCGGCAATGATAGCCTTGAATTCCGTCATGCGTTGTCGACGCACCTTATCGTCCGGAGTGCCATGGGTGAGATCACCGGTGAACATGATGAAATCGGGCTGGCGCTTGAGTGCGTTCACCGCCGCGACAGCCCGTTTCAGGGTGTTCTTCGCTTCGGGGTTGGCAGACCCCTCGAAGCCCCAATGGCTGTCTGCCATTTGCACGAAGAAAAAGTCTTGCCCTGCTGCTGCCATGGCACGGCCCCAAGGGCCAAGGCTTGAAGCGAAGACAACCCCGCCAAGGCCGACCAGTTTAAGAAAATCCCTGCGGTTAGTATTTGTTTCCATGATTGCCTCCTGAAGTGAAGAGCCAGAAATTGGCACCTCGTACTCTGCAATACCTGTAGTGCACGTTTTTTATTCCCGCAGTCGATTGCAATTTATTTCAATCCAAGCTGTAATTACGGGAATAAAATTCCTGCGTTGTCGGTATTGCCTTATGAGACATGGAAACATCGAATGAGCGCATCAACCAAAGAGCAGCGTTTCCAGACAATGATGCTGCCGCATCTCGATTCGGCTTTCAATCTGGCACGCTGGCTTGCACGCAGCCATCGGATGCAGAGGACATCGTGCAGGAAGCCTATTTGCGCGCGTTCAAATTCTTCGACAGCTTTCATGGCGAGGATGGGCGCGCGTGGTTGCTGGGTATCGTGCGAAATACCTTTTATACTTGGTATCAGCAGAATAAAGCGCAAGCCCGAAATACCCAATTTGAAGAAGAGTTGCACAGCGTCCAGATTGAGGATGCCGCCGCTGTGCAGTATGCAGACAATAACCCGGAAGCTTTACTCATGT
>CAIQPV010000044.1 GCA_903873725.1 uncultured Nitrosomonadales bacterium | reverse complement strand
TTTGTGAAGTAAGGCCCTTTAACGCCGAAGTGTTAGAATTTTCCGTGACTTGACCAAGCGCAATAGCGTCCTCGTGATTTTTGGCGATTTTCTTATTCTCTGTTTCGGTAACTCCGCCCTTTAGTGAAACATCTCCTTGACCTCTCGCTTCAATAGATGCCGGACGTCCTTTCCTTATGCCGTTTGCCATCTCTGCAGCTGCCTGCGCCATCGCAACGGGCGAACCTGTTAAAACCCCTGCGGCACTGGCGGCACCTTCTATCGCCAGTTTTTCGGCGTTGGTGTAATCCAATCCGTCCGTCACCTTGTCGGTAATACCCTTCGAGATTTGCGCTGCCTCTTTATGATTCGCCGAGAATTCTTTCGCAAACGAGCCCATGTTAGCAACGGTCTGCGCACTTGTACCACTGACGCTCGCTGCTTCAGCAAGCCCCTGGCTGACCATTTTTCCTGCGGACACGGTATTTTGGTGAGCATCACTCTTCATGCTACTCATTTGCTCGCCTAACCTGATTAATCCGCTCTCCATTCCGACCGCTTCACTTGCCATCGTGTTCGCATTACCTTCACGCCGCGAACCAACCCCCATTGCCGGCCCCACTTTTGTTACCGACCCCGTCTCTTCCACATTCGGCGCAGCCCCTTTATTGTCAATATGATCCTTGCCAATATTGCTTGCGATCTGAGTGAGGCCGTAGACCGATCCAGTCAACAATGCCATTGAAATCAGCGGAACTGAGGCTAGCATCTCCGAGATGATTCCAAATTTTAGGGAGAGCATGTCGTAGAAGGCCGGGACGGTTGCAGGGTTCAACCCATTTGGCGCTGCGGCAGCGAGGCGCAAGAACTCATTCTTGACCATAATTTGCCCGATGTAATTGATGACCACGGCGAACGGCAACCATGTCTGCGACCACAAACCGAAGAGCAGGTACTTGGTCAAAATACCAAGCCCATGTGTGCCCGTCATCATGGCGAAGATAAACATGATGGGCGAAAAGCCGAAAAACATCGCGAGTAATATATTCATCGCGGGCACCATTGATTTGGTGAACACGGTGGCGCTCCCGGCAGAATCGATTTTCCATTGCTCCATGGCCTGTGTAATAGTCATGGTGCACTGGTTATATGTTGCCATGCTGCTGTTGGCCACCGCGCAGTTGTATGAATCACTAATCTGAGCGGAGGTGAGAGCGGTGATCATAAAATCCTGCGCCGTCATAGATGATCCCCATACGCCCTGGATCATATTGCCGTACAGTGCACTGATGTCATCTGCTGAGTAAATATTCGGCACCGCCGTGTTCGGGCTTGCCCGTTTATTCATGTTGGCATTGAGATACCCTGAGATCGGTGCAGCAGTACCGGTAGCAACAAAATTGGTCGTAGTATTTTGTATATTGACTGCCGCATCAGCGCACGAGTCACCAATTCCGGCAGGATTGGCTGTTGAATAAATTACCGTCAAGCCGTTGGCGTATACGGCTGGATTGGTGATGTATGAGATTGGATTGTTGATCCCCGGAATATTCTGTTTTGCGAAAGCATTGGGATCGAAAGTAGAACTTCCCGCAACGCAGTCTAAAACGAACACCTTGATGTTGGCAGTAAGGTATGGATCCGCGTCAGGAAGACCATACTTCCCGCCACGCATTGAAAGCATGAGCTGCAAGGGGCTGGCAAAGCCATCGCTCGACAAGGCGATGTAGTTTCCGTCTACGCCGGAAAACGCCGTTTCCATATTGTTGGCAACGGATCGCGTTACCATCGAGATGATTGCGCCTGGTACGGCCACGGCAAATGGGACGTTGGCTACCGTCGTAGCCGTTCCTGTGTAGTAATCCTCCACCTGAATCGTTACTGGCCGGGTGCCCACCGAATACACCATGACCAATACGAGAAGCATGGCCCAGTTGCCCGTTCCTCCACCGCCACCCTTTAACATCGAGATTGGGGCACCTATGAGCAGCAGAGCCAGCGTGACCAGCAAGCCAACCCCGGCAGCTGCGCCCAGCCCTAGCCCTGGGCCGGTCATGAAACCTTGCTGGAATACCATCGCCACACCATTCAAAACGGCTGTAAAAGTTGGGATGTCGCCGAGGGTGTAAATGGTCAATGCCATCGCTTATCGCCCTGTCGATATATGAACAAACAAGCCGGGGTTATTCGCCATAATCGTATCTACATACTGCTTGGCTTCAATAATCTTTTGTCGCATGTCCAGTTTTGCGACACGGATCGCGATGAGTTCAGTATTCAGCTCTCCAATACGCTTGAAAAAATCGGGCGCGCGCGGGGTATTTTTAACTCCAGTGTACGCATTGCGCGCCGCCGTCTCTGCTGCGATCCCATATTTCTCAAGCAACTCTATCGCCATAACAGGTGCAAGCATTTGAGCGATCGTCGCCATGGAAGCCGGATCGTGTTGAACATCCCTCAACAATTTAAGAACAGGCGCGCTGATGGTTGCGATAAAACTATTCTGTGCAGCTGTGAATGTGCAATTCGCAACAGCGCAACTGTTGAGGTTGGCGATCAGAGATCCTGAACTGATACCTGCCGTGTCATCAACCTGCCCGAACAAGATGGTATTGACATACCCTTCTATGCCTTGAAAAGTCGTATCTGGTGTTGGTGTCGGGTTCAAACACCCGTTTTCTGTGTAAGTATCGCAACGTAAAATAATGACTTCACTGCCAGCCGGCCTTTTGTCTTTGAGATCCCACAAATTAAGAGTATGGGCAATGGCAACCCCGTTTTGCGGCACTTCCACCCCGTTTATCATGGTTGGAGCTGCGGGCACTCCTGATGCCTGTGCGGCAGCGGATGGGGGCTGGATCGTTATAAGCGTACCGGTCAAACTCATCACGATTTCGTTCATGGGTGCAACGGACGTGGGCACAGTGCCACCGACCGGCGTTGGGGTTTGGACAAACGAGGTGCCAGGAGACCCCAGCATCGCTCCCGCGTTGCTTTCGGCAAGTGCTTTCCACACCAGATTGCCGCAAGTAGGGCATACGCCCGCTGCGTTAGCTGCATTTACATCGGTTTGTGGAGTCGTAAAGTCATTGCTCAAAGCGTTCCACGCGTCCGTTACCTGACCTGTGGCGGTATTGCCTGCTTGCGCTTGTACTTGCAATCCATTCGCCCCGGCAATTGGATCACCAATGTCATGGGCGATGGCGGTGCCGACAGCGCAAGTGTTCTTTAATACGCCATTGAGTGCTTGCATCATGCTCTGAAAATCTTGCATGACTTTGCCGATTTCAGGTGAAATGGCATCAATCGCCATCTTGAATAATGCGCCGGCCGCATTGGCCGCAATCTGGCGGAACAGCGCAGCAAGTTGAGCTGAATTGATAAACGTGAATGACCCGCCATACATATCGATGCCGCCGCACCCGGCAGCAAGTCGTGGCGGATCGAATGCCACCAGGTTGATGTTGCTGATGGGCGCGCGGACGGATATTCCGCCTCCAACAAAGCCGCCTCGGGACTGGCTACTATAGGCCTGTGGCGCTGTCACGTTCGACATGAACATGCTGTTCAGCGAATCCTGCAAGCTTGCGTCCGCGATGCTGGAAAAAACCAATGCAATACTCAGTAACAAGATGAGCAATTTTCTCTTGAGCATGATCAATACCTCCCATTCAGCCGGTCTTTCAACGTTTTTACCCAGATCGCAGGATCTTCTCCCGCGCCATTTTTCATGTCATCCGTTTTGAGCACGCCACGCGTGTATTGAGCGACTTTTGCTGCCAGTTCCGGAGATAACAAGTTCTGCGATTCGGCTGCGACCAGGATTCTTTCTTCGAGCTGCGTTTCCGCCATCATTCCCTGGCTGACGATCAGGTATGTTTTAGGAGGGACAACAAGCACCGTAGTCGGCGTCACCCGCATATTGAGCATGGCCGCATGGCCATTGTCTTTCACGAACTCGGGGATCTCGGGTGTGCCTTTGCCGTCCAGCGAGATAAACTTGGTCAAGAAGCCGTGTTTTTTTGCTACCCGGTTAAGAATGTGCGCCTGTACCTTGCAGTAATCGCATTTGGAGTCAAAGAACATCCAGAGTCCACCGGTCTTGGCCAGTTCATTCAAGGCTGCGTTGCCGGACTTTTCAACGCTCAACAGGAATGCCGGTTTTGCAAACGACGACATCGGCACGCGGTTGTTTTCATCCAGGAACGGATCGGCATACACAACACGCTGCGTGGCTTCTGCAAAGTTCTGCGACTTGTCCATGGCGACACGCTGCGCATACATGTAGGCCTCGATATTTTCCTGAGTCGGGCTGTCAATTGCGCGCTCGCGGAAGATTGGGAGATTCTTGCGCAGCCACGCTACGGAAAAAGGCTCATCCTTCTTGGGTTGTGCTTCCGCTTTCGCTGGTGTGACTGGCAAAGGTTTCCTGGAGATTTTTTCTTTCGGATCCTGATACCAATACCAGCCTTCGCCCTTGCGCTCAATGAAACGACCGACAGGCGCTTCATCGAGAGACTGTTCGGCATTGTCATCTACACCGCCTTCGATCTGAACGTCGCTGGCGTACCCCAGTTGCGCGATCAAAAGCAAGGCGATGGCGAGCGTGCTACCAAAGAGGCGTGGCTTTAGCGACAATTTCGCTCTCCGGTACAAACCCCCAGTAACGGCCATCAAAACTGTGAGGCTCGGTGCCAAGTAACAACAGATGACCGGCAGGCACAATCGCTTTCCTGTCAAAGCCGCCCGGCTTCTTGCCAAGCTTCTCGATCAAATCCATCTTGCGACCTACCTGTTGGCCGTTGATGTAAGCAAGATCATTTTTAACCTCAAAGGCGTCGCCCGGCAGTGCAAAAACCATCTTGGTGATTTTCTGTCCGTCAAAACCATGTCCCATCCGCCCGTATTTCATAATTGCAACCAGAATATCGCCGCGATGAAACTCGGCTGGCCGGCCTGCCGTGATGAAATACCACTTCCACGGCAAGCACTGGCGTTGCTGCAAATCCACTCCGATCCGATAAAATGATCCCAGTGCATTTATCAGTAACATGCCGGTTAAAAAAAGACCGGCCATAAAACCGGTCGTTTTTAAAGCAAACTTGGCGCGAGCATCCATTACTGGATCTCCACCCCGACTTGTTTCGCGACCCGGCTGGTAATGTCGAGTCCTTCCGGGACATTCATCGCTACCGCCGAATTCAAAACGATATAGCCAGCATCCTTGTACGGTGCCAAGCTTGCGTTCATTTTCACCGAAAACGCTTTAGCTGCTTTTTGTGTGGCATCCGGTGACCCCGCATCCGGTCCGGCAGCGAAAGCTTTCACCTGGGCTTTGAAAATGGCGTTCCCGTCCACGAAGACCAGCTTGGAACCCACGCCGCCCGCGTTGGCATGGGTTTGCATATACCAGACCGAAATAACAGATGAAAACGCCGCCATGGCCATCGCAATGATCGTTGCCGTCAAGAACGAAATGCCTTGCGGTGGATTTAAAGCCTGGGGTGATTGCAGCTCCGCATGATCTTCAACTGCTGGCTCAACCGGATTGCCCATTACTCAACCTCGCTGGCTGCTTTTTTACCCAGCATGAACATCGCAATCATGGCTGCGATACCGATGCAGACGCCGGATAACAAAGGAAACACAGTCATGCCTGTGAGGGGCGTAGGCATCAGAGCAATACCCGCCATCAGGAATAATGCAAAATAGAGCCAGGCATGCTTGAGCCTTCTTGGAAGTATAGAAAATTGCATAATTAAATTACCCTCTCTCTTCAATAAATTTATCGATTGCCCTTACCACATCCTCCCCGCGATCAATCGCATCGAGAATTTCATTTCGCTCCGCCCCCTTCGACGAGAAGAGAACCTGCGAGAACCGGTCTGTCGCCAAACGCACCACACCATAGTCATCACCGCGCTTGATCATCATTTCGGCATATCGCCCTGGAATGGTGTGGAGCGCACGTAGCCGCCATTCACCATACGCGTCGATCTTGAAATGCTTTTCTGCAATTGCGGCGTCGATCGATTCAGATTTCTGCATCATGACGATATTGAACGCACTGTTTTCTGCGATTACCCGCCCGCTGGGGGAGCGATAGAGATTTGCGATAGACTGAGTGACGATACCCAGCGCACCTTCGTATTTGCGAACCCGGCTACCGGCCGACTCCAATGCCTTGGACATCACCGGGTCGTCTATCAGATCCTTGGCTTCGTCTACAATGAGCAACTTCTTGCGTCCTTTTTCGCTGAGCTGGGCCAGGTACATCTCCTGATTGACCTTGGAGATAAGCTGAAGCAGAAC
>CAIQPV010000043.1 GCA_903873725.1 uncultured Nitrosomonadales bacterium | reverse complement strand
TTCTGGCGCGGATACTTCCGGTATGGCGCAAGTGGTTCTCGATAAATTCGCGCAGCACGTGTTCGTCGGCCCTGCCGAGATGGTTGAAATGCACGCGACGGTTTGTCTCAATTTTGTCGGATGAATTTTCTCCGTAAATCGATTCCAGTTGAACCATTGCCGAATTACAGCGCTGCCCGAAATTTCCCTCCTCATCCAGTACATAAGCCACGCCGCCTGACATGCCCGCCGCAAAGTTGCGGCCGGTATGTCCCAGCACGATCACCAAGCCGCCGGTCATGTATTCGCAGCCATGGTCGCCCACCCCCTCCACTACCGCGACTGCGCCGGAATTACGCACCGCGAAGCGTTCCCCTGCCACGCCACGGAAATAGCTTTCGCCGGCAGTCGCCCCATACAGAACGGTGTTACCGACTATGATGTTTTCTTCCGCTGTAATCGGGCAATCCTTGGGCGGCAGCACCGCAATACGACCACCGCACAAACCTTTGCCTACATAGTCGTTGCCTTCGCCGGTCAGCTCAAAAGTTATGCCATGTGCCAGGAAAGCGCCGAAGCTTTGTCCAGCGGTGCCCTTGAACTTGACAGTGATTGTGTCGTTTGGCAGGCCTGAATGGCCGTATCGCTTAACCACCTCATGGGACAGCATGGTGCCGACGGTACGGTTGGAATTACCGATGTTACTCTTGATGATCACCGGATGTTTAGTATCCAGCGCAGCCTTGGATTCTGCAATCAACTTGTTGTCCAGGGCCTTTTCCAGCCCGTGATCCTGCATCTCGGCATGGCGGCGCGCCACGCTGGCCGGCATATTGGACTGGTGGAAAATTCTGGAAAAATCCAGACCCTTCGCCTTCCAATGTTCAATGCCTTGCTTCACGTTGAGAAGGTCGCTTCGTCCAATCAATTCACTCAACTTGCGCACACCCAACTGTGCCATGTATTCGCGCAATTCTTCTGCGAGGAAGAAGAAGTAGTTCACCACATGCTCGGGTTGCCCGGTAAATTTCTTGCGCAGTTCGGGATCTTGCGTTGCCACGCCCACCGGGCAAGTGTTGAGATGGCACTTCCGCATCATGATGCAACCTTGCACCACCAGGGGGGCGGTGGCAAAACCGAATTCATCCGCACCAAGCAAGGCACCAATCAGCACATCGCGTCCTGTCTTGAGCTGGCCGTCAACCTGCAACACGACGCGCCCGCGCAGTTTGTTGAGAACCAGTGTTTGCTGTGCTTCCGCCAGTCCCAGCTCCCACGGCGTACCGGCATGTTTTATGGAGGCTATCGGCGAAGCGCCTGTACCGCCGTCATAACCCGATATCACAATGTGGTCAGCCTTCGCTTTGGATACGCCCGCCGCCACCGTACCCACACCGACTTCCGACACCAGCTTCACGGAAATGGAAGCTTTGGGATTGGAATTTTTCAGGTCGTGGATCAACTGCGCCAAATCTTCAATCGAATAAATATCATGGTGCGGCGGCGGCGAGATCAGCCCCACCCCCGGTACCGAGTGACGCAACTTGCCGATGTATTCGGATACCTTGCTTCCCGGCAATTGGCCTCCTTCGCCGGGCTTGGCGCCTTGCGCCATTTTGATCTGAATCTGATCGGCGCTGGTAAGATATTCCGCAGTCACGCCAAAGCGCCCTGATGCGACTTGCTTGATACGTGAACGCAACGAATCGCCTTCCTGCATCACCAAGTCGGCAGCGATACGTTTTTGGCCTATGATGTCGGATAGTTTTTCCCCCGCTTTAAGCGTGTGGAAACGGTTTCCGTCCTCGCCGCCTTCACCGGTATTGGATTTCCCGCCGATGCGATTCATGGCAATTGCCAGTGAGGTATGCGCCTCGGTGGAAATCGAACCGAGCGACATCGCACCGGTGACAAATCGCTTGACGATTTCCCTGGCCGGCTCGACTTCCTCCAGCGGTACCGGCGCACCCGCCGGTTTGATTTCAAACAGTCCGCGCAAAGTCTTCATGCGCGTGCCCTGCTCGTTAACCAACCTGGCGTATTCTTTGTAAGTCGCAAAATTATTGGTGCGCGTGGAGTTCTGCAATTTCGCGATGGTATCGGGCGTCCACATGTGTTCTTCGCCGCGCACGCGGTAAGCATATTCACCGCCTGCTTCGAGCGCGTTGGACAATACCGGATCACTGCCGAATGCATTGCGGTGAGTAAGTACCGCTTCCTCTGCCACCACACTCAAACCGATGCCCTCAATCTGGGTGGCTGTACCGGTAAAATATTTCTTGACAAAATCGGCATTCAAGCCGACCGCTTCGAAAATCTGCGCGCCGCAATACGACTGGTAGGTGGAGATGCCCATCTTGGACATGACCTTGAGCAAACCCTTGCTGACCGATTTGATGAAGCGTTTGTTGGCTTCTTTAGCGGTCAGCCCCGCAGGCAAATAATCAGCCATGGTGGCAACGGTTTCAAACGCCAGCCACGGACAGACAGCCTCGGCGCCGTAACCGGCCAGCAACGCAAAATGATGCACTTCGCGTGCGGAACCGGTGTCCACCACCAACCCGGTGCTGGTGCGCAAGCCTTCATGCACCAGATAGTGATGCATTGCCGAACAAGCCAGCAGCGCGGGAATGGCGACGCGCTTGCCCGAAACCGCGCGGTCTGAGAGGATCAATACGTTGCACCCATTTGCCACCGCCTTTTTGGCGGCTGTACATAAAACAGTGATCGCAGTCTCACAGCCGCTTGCACCCTTGCTTGCAGGATAGGTTATATCCAGCACCAGCGATTTGTATTGCTTGCCCGTCAGCTTGCCGATGTCGCGCAGTTTGGCCAAATCCTCATTGGACAACACCGGCTGATTCACCTCCAGCCGCAACGGGGGATCGGTCTCGTCTATGCCGAGCAGGTTCGGCTTGGGACCGATAAACGAAGTCAGCGACATCACGATCTCTTCACGGATCGGATCTATCGGCGGGTTGGTCACTTGTGCAAACAACTGCTGGAAATAGTCGTAGAGCGAGCGATTCTTGTTGGACAATACCGGCAGTGCGGCATCAAAGCCCATCGAACCGATTGCCTCCTCGCCGGAAGCTGCCATGGGCGCAAGGATGAACTTCAAATCTTCCTGCGAATACCCGAATGCCTGCTGGGTATCCAGCAGCGATGCCTGCATGACCGACTTGTCCTTTACCGCAGGCAAATCATCGAGGAAGTAACGCGACTCCTCGATCCACTTGCGATAGGGTTTGGCAGTAGACAATTGCTGCTTCAGTTCGGCATCGTCAACAATCCGGCCGGCCTGCAAATCGATCAGAAACATCTTGCCCGGCTGCAAGCGCCACTTCTTCACGATCTTGTGTTGCGGAATATCCAGCACGCCCATTTCCGATGCCATCAACACGATGTCGTCGTCGGTGATCAGATAGCGCGCGGGGCGCAGGCCGTTGCGATCCAGTGTCGCACCGATCATGCGGCCATCGGTAAATGCCACTGCGGCGGGACCGTCCCACGGTTCCATCAGCGCGGCATGGTATTCGTAAAATGCGCGGCGCTCATCGTCCATCAAGGGATTGCCCGCCCAGGCTTCGGGTATCAGCAGCATCATTGCGTGCGGCAGCGAATAACCGCCCGCCACCAGCAATTCCAGCGCATTGTCGAAACAGGCGGAATCGGACTGGCCTTCCACGATCAATGGCCACAATTTCTCCAAATCTTCACCCAACAGTTTCGACGACATTGCCGCATGGCGCGCCGCCATCCAGTTCACGTTGCCGCGCAGCGTGTTGATCTCGCCGTTGTGGGCGATCATGCGGAACGGATGCGCCAGATTCCAGGTAGGGAAAGTATTGGTTGAGAAGCGCTGGTGCACCAGTGCCAGCGCGGTAACCACGCTCTCATCCTTCAAGTCGGCGTAATATTTACCGACCTGGTCGGCCAGCAACATGCCCTTGTAAACCAGCGTCCGCGCCGACATCGAAGGGATGTAGAAACCTCGCCCCTGTCCATTCGCCAAACCCCGTACCTCATGCTCAGTCGTTTTGCGGATGATAAACAGCTTGCGTTCGAAACTGTCGGCGTCTTTGCAATTCTTGCCGCGCCCGATGAACACCTGACGTATAACGGGTTCCACTGCCTTGACACCTTCGCCCAGGCTGCGGTTGTCCACAGGCACATCGCGCCATCCGAGCAACTTCTGTCCCTCCGCTGCGATCTTGTCGGCAATTACTTTCTCACATGCAATTCGCGCAGCCGCATCTCGCGGCAGGAACAACATCCCGACGCCGTATTCACCTGCCGCCGGCAACGTCACGCCTTGTTCCGCACAACGCTTGCGCAATAACGCATCGGGAATCTGGATCAAAATTCCCGCGCCATCACCCGCTAACGGATCCGCACCCACGGCGCCGCGATGGGTGAGATTTTGCAAAATCTGCAACCCCTTGCACACCAGGTCATGGCTCGGCTTGCCCTTGATGTGGGCAACAAAGCCCACACCGCATGCATCGTGCTCCTGGCGTGGATCATACAAACCCTGCTGGACTGGCAAACCCGACTGTTCAGACAACGAAGGATGGTTCACGTAATTCCTCATCAAAATCAGTTAAATCAAAAAATGGCGGCACAAATCGCCAATGTAAAAAGCAAAAGGGCGGGAATGTTACCTTTTCTAAGCGGGTAGGGCAATTGGGATGTGAAGAAAATGTGAAGAAAAGGAACCCGTACCGGGAATCTCCCCGGTGGTGAAACGGTATTGGCGAGTTGAAATAGTTGCATTCCCTGCGCCGCAATACCCCTCTGCCTTGCTGCCGTAAAGGCAAACCGCGAAGTAAAATAGGCTGCCTGCTTTTCCGGTTTGCCCGGTCAAAATACTTTGAATTTCAACTGCAAAGAAATTGCCCCGTACAATCTGTCCTGGTAACTGGGGACATACATCAGGTTTGCGCCAACATTTTTGTACTCAATAGTCGCTGTGGGGATGATCGCAAAAAACCAGCCACCATGCACCATTTTTGGATAACCATCCATAGCGCCCACAACCGCGCCAAAACGGACAGGCCCCAATCCCAGCGGCTGCCAATACCAGCCGGTGTAGTGGGAGGTTTTTCTGTCGCTGTTGTCAATCAGTCCAAGAGTGAATGAGCTTACAGTTGAATAGCGGTATTCACCCCCAAACCCGAAATTGTTGTTGTTGAGTGCCTTTTCTCTCTGGAAGTGGTAAGAGTAAAGCCCCGGGTTAAGCCAAAGTTCACTAACCGGTTTTGACTCAATCATTGAAAAAGTTTCTGCATCCGCAGAAAAGGAGAGCGCGCTCAAACCAGCACAGGCCAAAAATATTATCTGCTTAACTGATTGTATCTGCATCCGTATTCACCTCCAAATAGAAGAAAGGCATGCGCATAGCATCCCGCCACCTGAAATATCAACATCATCCCTCCCTGTTCCCATATATTCCCATGAAACGAAAAAACTGGAATAAAAAGTGTCCCCACGTATGTGCGCCAGCGTACAGAACGGGCAGAAACAACATGGATAATTGCTGAATCCGGCTGGATGGCAACAATAACATGAAACACGCGCAGCGAAAATTTACGCTGCTGCGCATGATCGCCGCAAAACGCGGATCGGGAAGATTTGAGCTGTATTTAAAGTAAAATGTCATTATGTCTGCACTACATAGCCCCCGGCAAAACCATCTTCTCGCTACCCTGCCTGCGGACATATTCGAACATATTCTTCCCCACCTGGAACTGATCCCGATGCCGCTCGGTCAAGTTCTCTACGAATCCGGAGGCCAATTGCATCACGTCTATTTCCCGACAACCGCCATCTTGTCACTGCACTACATCATGGAAAACGGCGCATCGGCCGAAATTGCCGGCGTGGGCAATGAGGGCGTACTCGGAATTTCACTTTTCATGGGCGGCAATACCACACCCAGCCGTGCCACCGTGCAGACCGGGGGTCATGGTTACCGGTTGGCCGGACGGTTGATGATGGCGGAATTCAACCGGGCGGGAGCGATGATGCGCTTGATGCTGCGTTATACCCAGGCGCTAATGACCCAGATGTCCCAAACTGCGGTCTGCAATCGGCATCATTCGGTGGAGCAGCAACTGTGCCGCTGGCTGTTGTTGACTGCCGACCGGTTACCCTCGAATGAATTGACCATAACACAGGAATTGATTGCCGGTATGCTCGGTGTGCGCCGCGAAGGCATCACGGAAACCGCCGGAAATTTGCAACGCGCCGGTTTGATCAGTTACCGCCGTGGTCACATCACCGTACTTGACCGCTCAGGGCTGGAGTCCCGCGCTTGCGAATGCTACAACGTAGTCAAGAAAGAATATTCTCGATTACTGCGTGAAACAGAAGTTGCCTAGACCATTAATTACGATTTTCACGAAAGCAGGCCATGTCCAAAGAAACCCGCGATCTCGCCACTCTCAACACTTCTGCAGACACTGCGGAAAGCATCGCCGAGGTACGTCGCCTGAAATCTTTGCTTAAAGCGGGAGCATTGCAGAAAGCAATTTTCAACAGCACCAATTTTTCGAGTATTGCCACCGATGAGAAGGGGGTGATTCAGATATTCAACGTTGGCGCCGAGCGCATGCTGGGCTATACGGCTGCCGATGTTCTGAACAAATTCACCCCGGCCGACATTTCCGATCCGCAGGAAGCAATCGCGCGCGCGGATGCACTAAGCATCGAACTCGGAACCCCGGTTTTGCCCGGTTTCGAAGCATTGGTTTTCAAGGCTTCGCGCAGGATCGAGGATATTTACGAGCTGACTTACATCCGCAAGAATGGCAGCCGCTTCCCGGCGATGGTGTCGGTAACAGCTTTGCGCGATGCCCAAAGCAGAATCATCGGCTATCTGCTGATCAGTACCGATAATACCGCGCGCAAGCAGATCGAAGCGGAGAAATTGCATTTGCTGGAAATTCAGGAAAGGACGAATGAAAAACTGCAACAGGCCAACATTACCTTGCAGGAAAGCGAAGAAAAACTCGCAGTTACCCTCAATTCCATCGGCGATGCTGTGGTAACTACCGATATAGAAGGGTGTGTGACACTGTTGAATCCCCTTGCCGAAAAGCTCACCGGCTGGACGCGGGCGGAAGCTGCAGGTCATCCGGTAGACGAGATTTTTCACATCATCAACCAGCAAACCCGGCTCCCTTCCACCATCCCGGTAATGGCCACCTTGGCGCATGGCACGATACAGGGCCTGGCCAACCACACTATACTGATTGCACGTGATGGCAGCGAGTGCATTATTGCCGACAGTTGCGCACCGATTCGTGACCGCGACGGCCAGGTGGTCGGTGCCGTGCTGGTGTTCCGCGATGTCACCAAGGAATACAAAGTGCAGCAGTCCTTGCGCGACCAGCAGTTTTATACGCGCTCGCTCATCGAATCCAATGTTGATGCGCTGATTACTACCGACCTTTCCGGCATCATTACCGACGTCAACAAGCAGATGGAGGCGCTCACGTCTTGCACGCGTGATGAACTGATCGGTGCATCGTTCAAGAACTTCTTCACCGAACCGAAACGTGCCGAGTTAGCCATAAAGCTGGCGCTGAAAGAAAAGAAGATCACCGACTTTGAACTCACATCGCGCGCCAGGGACGGCAAGGAAACAATGGTGTCATATAATGCGACTACCTTTTTCGACCGTGATGGAAAGCTGCGTGGCGTATTCGCGGCGGCCCGCGATATTTCCGAGCGCAAACGTATCGATAATGTGTTGCAGCGCAAGAATACCGAACTGGAACACGCCAAATCCCAGGCAGAAAAAGCCAACCTTGCGAAATCGGTTTTTCTTTCCAGAATGAGCCATGAACTGCGCACGCCCCTCAACGCCATTCTTGGCTTCGCCCAGTTGCTGGAGACAGGGACTCCCCCGCCAACCGAAATCCAGGTTGTAAGGCTGCTGCAGATTATCAAGGCCGGTTGGTATCTGCTCGACCTGATTAATGAAATCCTCGATCTGGCTGTGATCGAGTCCGGCAAACTATCGCTATCGCGTGAATCGGTGTCGCTGACCGAAGTCATGCGCGAATGCCAGTCCATGACCGAACCGCAGGCGCAAAAACGCGGCATCCATATAAACTTTGTTCCTTTCGACAGTAACTGGTTTGCCAATGCCGATCGAACCCGGGTCAAGCAGGTTTTGATCAACCTGCTTTCCAATGCGATCAAATACAACCGCGACAATGGAACGGTCGAGGTCAAATGTACCTGCACCCGGGAACGCATACGCATCTGTATCAAGGACAGCGGTGTGGGATTGCCTTCCGAAAAGTTGTTACAGTTGTTCCAGCCGTTCAATCGGCTCGGGCAAGAGTACGGCGTCGAGGAAGGAACAGGCATCGGTCTGGTAGTAACCAAGCAATTGGTCGAACTGATGGGTGGCACAATCAGTGTGGAAAGCACTGTCGGGGTGGGCAGCGAATTCGTAATCGAACTGATCAGGGACGTTACGCCGCGACTTGCCGCAGAAAATACATTGCCCACAGAATGTGCGCCGAAAACCCGCGAAATTGCGGCACTACGCACCCTGCTCTATGTTGAAGACAATCCGGCCAACCTGATGCTGGTCGAACAAATCATTCAGGCCCATCCTGATGTACACATGTTGAGTGCGTGTGATGGCAATATCGGCGTGGCGCTTGCGCGCACCCATCTCCCGGATGTAATCCTGATGGACATCAATCTGCCCGGCATCAGCGGAAGCGAAGCCATGAAGATCCTGCACAAAGACCCGTCAACATCGCACATCCCCATTATTGCCCTGAGTGCCAATGCAATGCTCCGCGACATCGAAAAGGGACTGGAGGCCGGATTCTTTCGCTATCTCACCAAACCAATCAAGATTAATGAATTCATGAAC
This sequence comes from uncultured Nitrosomonadales bacterium, assembly GCA_903873725.1. Classification (GTDB taxonomy): domain Bacteria; phylum Pseudomonadota; class Gammaproteobacteria; order Burkholderiales; family Gallionellaceae; genus CAIQPV01. The sequence goes on along the minus strand of CAIQPV010000043.1, from coordinate 11,067 downwards.
GCGTTGGACGATGCCCTGAAACATTCTGAAATCCGGCTTAGTCAACTTAAGGAAAGCGAGCAAACACTATGATTAACGAACAGGAAATACTTAACGCCAGCATTCTGATCGTTGACGATCAGGAAGCCAATGTGTTGTTGCTGGAGCAGATACTGCATGAAGCGGGCTATTCCCGAATTGCCTCAACGATGGATCCCTATGCCGTCTGCGAACTGCATCGCAATAACCATTACGACCTGATCCTGCTCGACCTCCAGATGCCCGGCATGGATGGCTTCCAGGTGATGGAGGAACTGAATAAAATTGAACCGGACAGTTACCTTCCGGTACTCGTGATTACTGCCCAGCCGGGACACAAGCTGCGCGCTCTGGCCGCAGGCGCGAAAGACTTCGTCTCCAAACCGTTTGATCTGGTCGAAGTACAGACAAGGATACATAACATGCTGGAAGTGCGGCTGCTTTACAGAAAGCTTGAGAATTACAACAAGGTGCTGGAACAGACGGTGCTGGAACGGACTGCCGAACTGAGTGCAAGCGAAGCGCGTTTTCGCCGCCTGACCGAGCTATCGTCGGACTGGTATTGGGAACAGGATGACAAGGGGCATTTCACCAAGGTTTACGGGCCGGTACTTGAAATGCTGGGAATCCGTACCGGCGAAGCTCAGGGCGAAGCACGGGAAGATCAAGGGGCGCTCTGGAAAGAAACCCGGCGGGGCATTCTTGAAGCGAACCTGGCTGCCAGACGTCCATTTCTGGATTTGGTATACAGCCGAACCAAGCCCGACGGCTCGCTGCAATATTTGATGGTGAGCGGAGAACCGATGTTCGATCCCTCGGGGCGCTTTATCGGCTACCGGGGAATCGGCAAGGACGTGACGGACTCGATGCTCCATGACGATGAATTCCCGGTGAATCATTAGCGTGAGATTCGTGTGGCGCGGTTATGGCACTCATTGAATGGTGTCGAAGTGGTGCCGGGAATCGTGACCGGCATCACTCTGTCCGGGTCGGGAGTTTGCCGGAGCCATTAGTGACCGGCCGCACCATTCAAAGCTTTTTCCAGTTCGGCGGCAGGCAGGTAGCCGGGAATTTGCGTTCCATCGGCAAAGATGAGTGTCGGCGTGCCATTCACATGCAGTTTTTTGCCCAGCGCCACTACTTTTTCTGTTTGGGTGGCGCAATTGCCGGCAGGCGGCGGTACGCCATTCAGCATCCAGTCCTCCCATGTTTTGTTCGGGTCGCCGGTACATAAAATGTTGCGCACCTTTTCATCCGAACCGGCAAATATAGGGTAGAGGAATCGGTAGAGCGTGACGTTATCCACATTTTTTAACTCGCCCTCCAGTTTTTTACAGTACCCGCAGTTCGGGTCGGTTAAATAAGCCAACTTGCGCTGACCGTTTCCCTTGACCCTTTTCAACGCAATTTCGAAAGGCAGGTTGCTGAAGTCAACCGCAAACAGCTTGTGCGAGCGCTCTTCGGTAAGGTTGTGCCCGTTCTTCAGGTCGAATATGTTGCCGACTATGAGATATTGGGTTTTTTCGTCGGTATAGAACAATTGCCCATCCGTCACTACTTCGTACAACCCCAGGACAGGAGATTTATAAACCTTATCGATCTTGCCAATCTGCGGATAGTTTTTTTGCAGTGAACTTTTCACCTTGTCTTCATCGGCGTAAGCACTGACACAAAAAAAGATGGCAAGCAGCAATAGTAGATATCTGAACATTTTGGGTCCCGGACGGTTGGATTAATTAAGCGCGTGGAATGCAAGCATCTTTTTCAGCGGTGCGATACGGTTGGTGGCGGACAGGCCAAAATTACGTGCGGTGCGTAACAACAGGTTGTTATTGTTGAATAATTTTTTTAGCGCGTCGGTGGCAAGTTGCATCGAAAGAATGTCTTCTTTGCGTGCACGCTCGTAGCGGCGCAGCAGATGAATGTCGCCGCAATCCTGTTGCGGGCCGCGTTGCAGCAGCACTTGCGCCAATTGTCGCGCATCGCGGAAGCCCAGATTGACGCCCTGTCCGGCCAGCGGATGGACGTTATGAGCGGCATCCCCTGCCAGAGCCAGGCGCGGCTTGACGAGTTGCGGCAAGTTGAGCAGGCGTAGCGGAAAAGCGGCGGGCGGAGTGACCATTTGCAGCGCACCTAAAGTATGTTGTGATGCGACCGCAACCTGCGCGCAAAGTTCCTCGCGCGGCAATTGCAGCAAGAATCCCGATTTCTCCGGGCTGACTGACCACACCATTGAAACCATCTGTTGCGGCAACGGTAACAGGGCAAGAATGCCATCCGGCTGGAACCATTGATACGCCGTGCCGCGATGCGGTTTTTCGGCGATGAAATTCGCCACCACGCCATGCTGTTGGTACAAAGTGGGCGGTTCAATGATTCCCGCCTGGCGGCGCACCCATGAATCACGCCCGTCCGCCCCGACAATCAATTTTGCCCTTAATTCGCGACCGTCTTCCAGTTGCAGATAAGCTGCCTCGTCTTGCCAGTCAAGGTTTGTACAGCGCGCCGGATGGAACAGGGTAAGATTGTCCTGCTGTTGCAACCCGGCCCACAACGCCTGTTGCATCAAACGGTTTTCCAGGATGAAGGCCAGTTCAGGCGCGCCCAATTGGTAAGCCGAGAAGGCCAGATCCGCACCCTCGTCTCCGAACACACGCATCTGTTCGACCTGCTGCACGCGCGCCATATCCAGACGCTGCCATGCCCCGCTTTGTGTCAGAAAGGATGCACCGCCGGGACTGATGGCATAGATGCGGCTGTCCCAGCCTTCCGAATCAGGAGACATTGATTGCGCTTCAACCAACGCCACCGACAGTCCACTGGACTCAAGCGCTGCGGCCAAGCTGGTGCCCACTAACCCGCCGCCGATTATCAGAACATCAAAGATCATGTAATTAATTTCGTAATTTTGTTTGAGTGCACGGCAAACCGGAAACTGGAATTCAAACCACCGAGAACACGGATATTTTTGATGAGGCCGGTATTATATACAGGCATCTACCGGGCCTTTTCGGTGATCTCTGTGTCCTCCGTGGTGAATTATTTTTAGAATGATAGCACGAGGCGGTTGATTAATTTATAATCACCGCCCCTCGCGGAAAACAACATGCAAATCGGCCCCCATAAATTAAAAAACAATCTCATCGTCGCCCCCATGGCAGGCGTGACGGATCGGCCTTTCCGCATGCTGTGCAAGCGCATGGGCGCAGGCATGGCAGTGAGCGAAATGGTGGCCTCAAATTCGTTGCTGTACGGATCGGAAAAAACCAGGCGCCGTGCCAACCATGAAGGCGAAGCCGATCCCATTTCGGTGCAGATTGTCGGCGCCGATCCGAAAATGCTGGCACAGGCCGCCCGCTACAACGTGGATGCGGGCGCGCAGATCATAGACATCAACATGGGCTGTCCGGCGAAAAAAATATGCAATGTGATGGCAGGTTCCGCGTTGATGCAGAACGAGAAACTTGTGGCGGAAATACTTGAAGCGGTTGTAGATGCAGTGGATGTGCCGGTTACCCTGAAAATGCGTACCGGCTGGGATAAGGGCAACCGCAATGCGGTGCGTATCGCACAGATTGCCGAAGCCAGCGGCGTTCAGGCGCTTGCCATCCATGGCCGAACGCGCGCCTGTGCTTATACCGGCGACGCGGAATATGACACCATTGCAGCGGTAAAATCCAAAATAAGAATTCCCATCATCGCCAACGGCGATATCACCACCCCTGAAAAAGCCAAATACGTGCTGGAACATACCGGCGCCGATGCGGTGATGATAGGCCGTGCCGCACAAGGCCGCCCCTGGTTGTTCCGCGAAATCGCACATTTTCTCGCTACCGGCCAGCGCCTGCCCCCACCACAGGTTGGTGAAATCCAGCGCGTACTGACCGCACATGTTCATGAACTATACGACTTCTACGGCGAACATACCGGTCTGCGCGTGGCGCGCAAGCACATCTCCTGGTACACCAGGGGGCTGTCCGGTTCGGCGCATTTCCGCCATCTCATGAATCAGTTGGAAAGCATTACGGAGCAATTAAATGCGGTGCATAATTTTTTTGAGGGGCAGTTGCAGGCTGGGGAGAGTCTGCAATATGTCGAAGCGTTGGCAGCATGAAAAAAGGGGAACGCGGCGTGTTAAATGAAAATGAAGTTGCGCAGTACGTGCGCCAGGCAGTGGGCGATTATTTTACCGACCTCGATGGAGAAGAACCTTCCTGTGCGGTGTATGACATGGTGATCAATTGCGTCGAAAAACCGCTGATCGAAACCGTGCTGCACCATGCAGGCGGCAATCAGACCCGGGCCGCTGAATTATTGGGGCTGAACCGCAACACCCTGCGCAAGAAAATCCAGGAACATAAAATCAAATCGTAAACATAAAATTTGGAAACCGGAACGAACATGGCTATCATCAAACAAGCACTTATCAGCGTATCTGACAAATCGGGCGTACTCGAATTCGCCCAGGGCTTGAACCAGCTTGGCGTAAAAATCATTTCCACCGGCGGCACCGCGAAACTGCTTGCCGACAACGGCATCCCGGTCACTGAAGTGGCCGATTACACCGGCTTCCCCGAGATGCTGGATGGCCGGGTAAAAACGCTGCAACCGAAGGTCCACGCGGGTATCCTGGCGCGGCGCGATCTGCCGGAACATGTCGCCACCTTGGAGAAGCACGGCATCCCGACCATTGATTTGGTGGTAGTTAATCTGTACCCGTTCAGCGCTACCGTCGCCAAGCCGGATTGCTCGCTGGAGGATGCCATTGAGAATATTGACATCGGCGGCCCGACCATGGTGCGCGCGGCGGCGAAAAACCACGCGCATGTCGCCATCGTCACTGATCCGGCGGACTATCCTGACATGCTGGCCGAGATGCAAACCAATGGCGGCGAGGTTTCCGGCGCGACACGTTTCGATCTGGCAAAAAAAGCCTACTCGCACACTGCGGCCTACGACTCCGCAATCAGCAACTATCTGACCACGATCAATGCGGACGGCACCAGAAGCGCGTTCCCGGCGCAAATCAATTTTAATTTCGCCAAAGTGCAGGAAATGCGCTATGGCGAAAATCCGCACCAAAGCGCGGCGTTCTACCGCGACCTCAATCCGGTGTCGGGCGGCATTGCCGACTACACCCAGTTGCAGGGCAAGGAGCTGTCCTACAATAACATCGGCGACGCCGATGCAGCCTGGGAACTGGTCAAGACTTTCGACCAGCCGGCCTGCGTCATCGTCAAGCATGCCAACCCGTGCGGCGTAGCAATTGCCGACAGCGCGCTGAATGCCTACAAGCTGGCTTATGCGACCGACACGACTTCCGCATTCGGCGGCATCATTGCTTTCAACCGCGAACTGGATGCCGACTGCGCAACGGCGATCACCACCAACCAGTTCGTTGAACTCATTATCGCGCCTTCTGCTTCTGAAGCCGCACTCAAGGTAACTGCCGCAAAGCAGAATGTCCGCGTGCTTACCGTACCGCTGTCCAACGCGCACAACCAGTTCGATTTCAAACGTGTCAACGGCGGCCTGCTGGTGCAATCCCCGGATGTGTTAAACGTGCAGGCAGCGCAACTCAAGACGGTGACCAAAGTGCAGCCAAGCGCAGAACAACTCCAGGACCTGCTGTTCGCCTGGCGCGTGGCAAAATATGTGAAATCCAACGCCATCGTATTCTGCAGGAACGGCCAAACGCTGGGTGTGGGTGCGGGTCAAATGAGCCGTGTCGACAGCACGCGCATTGCCTCGATCAAGGCGCAGAACGCCGGACTGAGTTTGGCCGGCTCAGTAGTGTCATCCGATGCTTTCTTCCCGTTCCGCGATGGCATTGACGTGCTGGCAGCCGCAGGCGCGAAAGCTGTGATTCAGCCCGGCGGTTCGATGCGGGACGAGGAAGTGATTGCAGCAGCCGACGAACACGGGTTGGCGATGGTTTTCACTGGATTCAGGCATTTTAGACATTAAATGAAAATTCTAGTCATCGGTTCCGGCGGACGGGAGCACGCACTGGCTTGGCGCCTGGCGCAAGGAGCCAAGGTGCAGAAGGTGTATGTTGCCCCCGGCAATGCCGGCACGGCACTGGAAGACGGCGTGGAGAATGTCGCTATCACCGCTATTCCCGACCTGATCGAATTCGTCAAACGCGAAGATATCTTCATGACTGTGGTCGGCCCGGAAGGCCCGTTGGCGGCGGGTGTGGTGGATGCCTTCCGCGCTGCCGGGCTGAGAATTTTCGGTCCGACCAGGGCGGCGGCACAACTGGAATCTTCCAAGGATTTCGCCAAGGCATTCATGGTGCGCCACAACATCCCTACGGCGTTCTACCAAACCTTCAGCGACGCCACAGCAGCACGAGCCTATGTAGAAAAACACGGTGCGCCCATCGTCATCAAGGCCGATGGTTTGGCGGCAGGCAAAGGCGTGGTGGTGGCGATGAGCAAGGATGAAGCTTTTTCCGCCATAGACATGATGCTGTCGGACAACAAATTTGGTGATGCAGGCGCCCGCGTGGTGGTCGAAGAATTTCTCGCCGGTGAAGAAGCCAGCTTCATTGTCATGGCCGACGGCAAGAACGTATTAGCGATGGCGACTAGCCAGGATCACAAGCGTTTACTCGATGGCGACAACGGCCCCAACACCGGAGGCATGGGCGCGTACTCCCCTGCGCCGGTGGTCACGCCGCAACTCCATGCACGGGTTTTGCGCGAGGTAATCCAGCCGGTGATGCGCGGCATGGAAAAAGAAGGGATCGCTTACACTGGTTTCCTGTATGCCGGCTTGATGATAGACGCGCAGGGCAATGCCAAGGTTCTGGAATTCAACTGCCGCATGGGCGATCCGGAAACCCAGCCTATCATGCTGCGCCTGAAAAGCGATTTTGCCGTAATCGTTGAACATGCCATCGACGGTACGCTGGACAAGGTGGAAGCTGAATGGGATCGGCGTACCGCCCTCGGCGTGGTAATGGCCGCCGCCAATTATCCCGACACACCGCGCAAGGGCGATGCCATCACCGGCTTGCCCAGGAAACTGGAAGACGCCCATGTATTCCATGCGGGCACGACCACTCAGGACGCCAAGATCGTTACCAATGGCGGGCGTGTTTTGTGCGTGACCGCGCTGGGCGATATGGTAAAAATGGCACAGAAGTGCGCTTACGAAATCGTTGACGGGATTCACTTCGACGGCTGCCAGTTCAGGCGCGACATCGGCTGGCGCGCTCTTGTGAAGAAATAAAGCTGGCATGCTCACGCGCGCCATTGCCGCCCATCTGGCACGCGGCGGCATGATCGCCTACCCCACTGAATTCTGTTACGGCCTCGGCTGCGACCCGCGCAACCGCAATGCCGTAATGCGCTTGTTGAAACTCAAACAACGGCCGCAACGCAAGGGATTGATCCTCATCGCAGGCAAATACTCGCAACTTGCACCCTACCTGCAAGACATCACTTTCACCGAACAAGCCACCCTTAAAGCTGATGGTGCGAAGGCGATTACCTGGCTGATGCCTGCCAAACCAAGTTGTCCGCGCTGGCTACGCGGCGCTCACGATACCCTTGCAGTACGACTCACTGCACACTTTGAAGCCGCCGCATTGAGCAATGAGTTAAATATGGCGCTGGTTTCCACCAGTGCCAATTTTAGTGGTGGCAGGCCTGCACGCACCTACTCTCAATGCCTGCGCTTGTTCGGAGCTCAGGTTTGGGTATTGCCTGGACGCGTTGGCCAACGCAAGAAGCCTTCCACAATACGAGTATGGGCGGATGGTAAAATCATCCGCAAATAATTCAACAACCTGTCATTCCGGCGCAGGCCGGAATCCAGTTATACAATAAACCGCGTAGCGGACAAATTCTGATTTTGCCTCGCTATGCGAGAATTTTATTTTTGGCTGGATTCCGGCCTGCGCCGGAATGACGAATGATTTGGAGAGAAAATGGATAGCGCCGCAGTAAAAAAATTCCTGATTGGATTGCAGAACAAAATTGTTTCCCGCCTGGAAGACGTGGACGGCAACAAATTCCTGCGCGACAAGTGGGAGCGCGAAGCATCGGGAACGGGTATCGGTGCAGGCGGCGGGATCAGTTGCATCATCGAGGAAGGCAATGTGCTGGAACGCGGTGGTGTGGCGTTTTCACATGTGCAGGGAGATAAAATGCCCGCTTCGGCTACAGCGCATCGACCGGAACTGGCAGGTTGCAGTTGGGAAGCGATGGGCGTGTCGCTGGTGATGCACCCGCGCAATCCTTACGCGCCCACCTCGCACATGAACGTGCGTATGTTTATGGCAAAGAAATCCGATGGCGGTACAGCATTCTGGTTCGGCGGCGGCATGGATCTCACGCCTTATTATGGCTTCGAAGCAGATGCCAAGCACTTCCATAAAACCTGCAAGGACGCGCTTGATCCATTCGGCACTGACCTGCATTCGAAATACAAAAAATGGTGCGACGAATATTTTTTTCTCAAGCATCGCAACGAACCGCGAGGTGTGGGCGGCATTTTCTTCGACGACCTGAGCGAACCGGATTTCGACACCGCCTTTGCCATCCAGCAAAGCGTGGGCAACCATTTCCTGTCGGCTTACATACCGCTTCTGGAACGCCGCAAGGATACCTCATATGGCGAACGCGAACGCGATTTCCAACTGTATCGCCGTGGCCGTTATGTCGAGTTCAATCTGGTGATCGATCGCGGCACCATCTTCGGTCTGCAAAGCAATGGCCGCACCGAATCGATATTACTTTCCATGCCGCCGCTGGTAAAATGGCGCTACGACTGGAAGCCGGAGAAGGGAACGCCGGAAGCGGAGTTGTATGAAACATTTTTGGTACCCAAGAATTGGGTGTAGAAATTAAGCTTCAAGCAATTCTTTGATCACCGCACCGGCCAGCATGTAGCCAAACAGCGGCGGCATGTAGCTGATGGTGCCGTTCACGGCACGTGGACGGCCCGGTCCATCCACCGGCTGGGGCGGAAGCGGAGCACGCGGAAATTCGTCCGAGAACACCGTCAGCACACCTTCATAAATTTGTTCCTTGCGCAGCCGTTTGCGCATCACCCGCGCCAGCGGACACACTTCGGTTTTGCTGATGTCCACGATGCGGATGCGCGTCGGATCAAGCCGGTTGCCCGCGCCCATGCTGGAGGCAACCTTCAGGCCGCGCTTGTAGCTTTCCACCACCAGTGCCACTTTGCACGACAGCGAATCAATGCAATCCATCACGTAGTGGCTCTCTCCCGGCACGAGGTCATTCACGTTATAGATAGTGAGAAATTCGCGCAGGATGGTGACTTTGCAATCAGGATTGATGTCGGCGATGCGTGCGCGCATGAGTTCGGCTTTCGATTGTCCGACAGCAGAAAGCAGCGCGGGCAATTGGCGGTTGATGTTGCTGACCACGACCTTGTCGTGGTCGAGCAAAGTCAACTTGCCGATCCCGGCGCGGGCCAAGGCTTCCGCACAGTAAGAGCCGACACCGCCAAGCCCGGCAACGAACACGTGTTTGCTTTTCAAACACTGCAACCCTTCATCGCCGAGCAGAATATGGGTGCGGGTGAATTGGGGAGGGATATTCATGAACGAATTATAACTGCTACATCGTCATTCACACGCTGGCGGGAATCCAGTGGATTAATCAAAAATGCCTTTGATTCTGACCCCGTGTTGCGGGGGATGGTTAAATTGTCTGGATTCCCGCCTGCGCGGGAATGACGAAAGGTTTTAATCTTGGCAACACACTCAAAGCATTCTCCGTAGTCACCCTTGCGATTTCCTTCAGCGAAACGCCGCGCAATTCCGCCAACGTCTGCGCGATACGCGGCAGGTATTCCGGTTTGTTGGGTTGACCGCGTTCCAGAAAACACGGGGGGATGTCCGGTGCATCAGTTTCCAGTACGATACTTTCCAATGGCAAAATTGCGGCCAGTTTGCACAGTCGGGTGGCACGTGAATAAGTCATTGCGCCACCAAAGCCGAGTTTGAAGCCCAACTTGATAAATTCTTCTGCCTGTTGCTCGCTGCCGTTAAATGCGTGTGCGATGCCTCCGCGCACGTGAATCCGGCGCAAATGCTTGAGCACGGTATCCTGGGCGCGGCGGATATGCAGCAACACCGGCAGGTCAAATTCCCGCGCCAGTTTCAGTTGCTCGGCAAAATAGAATTCCTGCTTTTCCTCATCAGAACTTTTCACAAAAAAATCCAGACCGATCTCGCCGACGGCCACAGTGTCGGCCTGTGCAAAATAATCACGCAGCTTGTCGAGATCATCGGGAGTAGCACGTTCCACGTACAGAGGGTGAATGCCGTAAGCAGGCGCGCAGTTTGGATATTCTGTGCAGAGCGTTCGCACCATTGCGAAGTTGGAACACTCTATTGCGGGTAACACCAATGTGGCGACCCCTGCTGCTTGCGCTTTGTGAATGATTGTATCCCGCTGGCTGTTAAACTCGGCGGCATCCAGATGGCAGTGGGTGTCAATGAACATGCCAGAACACCACTAATCAATAGCCAAAACAATTTTACCGGTCACTCCACCCTGCTCGATCAGCCGATGCGCCTGCGCAATTTCTGTCAGCGGTAACTTATTGTTGATCAGCACGGCAAGTTTGCCCTCATCCACCAGCACGGCACTCTCGTGCATGTCCATTCTGGGAGGCTTTGCGGCACAATGGTTTTCATGCAACGTGGTGTACTCCGCATAACAACCCGGTTCACCGCCGAGGCCGCCGTTGCTGAAATACACCGCATCACCCGCCCTAAAACGAGTCACTGCACTGCCGATCTCTTCGACGGTACCCGCGCCATCGCAGCCGAGTATGGCGGGCAGCCTGTCGGGGTAATACAGAGGCTTGGTACGCACCTTGCGTGTCTATAGGATTTACGCCGGCGGCGGCAAGTTTTACCCGCAAATGATGCGGTGAAGGCAGTTCGGGTTTTTCAATTTCACGCAGTTGCAGCACGTCCGGGCCACCTGCTGTTGTCATCAGTATCGCTTTCATCGGTAATCCTCCATCTTCGTCATTCCGGCGGAGGCCGGAATCCAG
>CAIQPV010000042.1 GCA_903873725.1 uncultured Nitrosomonadales bacterium | reverse complement strand
GCGTGGTGCGACGTGGCCCAAGGTCTTTCCAGCAGCGCGTGCAGAAAGCCAGTGTCGAAGGCGTCAAGATCATTCACACGGGGCCACAACTGGACCAAGCTGATTTGGATGTCTGGGAGCAAGCACTGCAACTGGCCAGGACCGGTGGGCTCGGCTGCCGGATTCAATTCACGGCATCACAATTTTTGAAGAGTATTGGACGCGGCAACGGCAAAAGTCAGCATGAGTGGCTGAAAGGGGCGTTTGCGCGGCTTGCATCCAGTGTGGTGGAAATCAAAGATGCACACCGGGCTTATTTCGGCCCAATTCTGCACCATGGTGGCAGGGACGATGAAACCGGTCGATACGTCATTGAAATGAATCCAAAAATTATTGAACTCTATGGACTGGACGGCTGGTCAAGTGTTGAATTTGGCCAGCGCATGGCACTCAAAAAACGGCCCCTTGCCCAGTGGCTGCACGGATATTACAGCTCCCATGCAAAGCCTTTTCCCGTCAAAATTGAAACCCTGCACCGGCTGTGCGGGAGTCAAAACGCGGCCATCAAAGGGTTCAAGCAAGACCTGAAGTCAGCCCTCGAAAAATTGAAAGAAGTCACGAACTGGAACTGGAAAATCGATGATTCAGATTTGGTCCACCTGTCAAAAGTTCCAACTGCGAGTCAATCAAGGTACCTGCTGAAGCGCGGGCGTTTCCGCAGGCCGCCCTGAGCCCGCGCGTGAGCTACGTTGGACAGTGACTCCGGGGCCGTGGATTGCAATTCAAGTTCGCAACGACAATCCGTATGGATATGGAGTCAGATTGCAATTATTTTTTGCTGGAAGTGCGCCATGACCATCAATAATTTCTGCGCGGCCTGAATGGCGGCTTGCAGGCGCTCGAAGCGTTCTGTCAGACTGTCCGGGTAATCGTGTGAAAATTGGTTGCGCAATTGTCGCAGGCTTAGCCATTCGTCTGCACTCTTTAGCCAACCAAGTTGCTCAAGGCGTGTAAATCGGTCGATGGCTGACATGGGCGAAATGTCTTCGCCCAAAACTTTTAGTACCGCCGGCATCAGGCGTGCGCCCATGTCGTCTTGCAACCGGGTGTAGCGGTAAGCAAACTGGTCGAGCAGCCGGCGGTCATCCTTGTTCAGGTGCGTGTAGTCGTCAGGGGTAAGCGCACGAAGTTGCATGTCTTGCATGGCCTCTAGCAGTGCGTCAGCATGGCCTTGGCATACGGCCCGGATGTGCTGCAGTGCCAGTTGTTCGGGGGCTGTTTTCATTGAATCTGGATGCCGGTGGTGTGGGCTACTTTGACAATTGACCTGGAGTCGTTCGGTTGCTCTATGATCAGATCGATTTTGCGCTCCCCTAGCAGGCGTTCAAGCATGGTCAACATGCGAATTTTCTTGGCAAAGGGCTGGTCGGCCGCAGTAGGTGCCGGGCGCACCAATAGGTCGATATCACCGCCTTTTTTTGTGTCGTCCACGCGCGATCCAAACAGCCATACTTCCGTGCCGTCGCCAAAGGTAGTTTTAGCAGCATGACCGATGGCCTGGATTTGATCAGTGTTTAGGCGCATGTGGGATTTTGTGAATGGGCTGAGTCTGAAATATAGCACCCGACCGTGCCACAACTCACACACCATCGAAGACAACCGGAATGACCAAGCCAAAAACTTGTTGTTTCTGTTCGAAGTCGACGATAGCTGGCTGCTTGCCCCATCCAACGACCTGACCTATTGCCCGGGCTCCTGCGCCTGGGTGCCAACGCTGGCATTACCCTATGCTGGGCGCACAAATGAAATAAGGGCGGATGATCCGCCCTCATGAAACACAGCCTGTTTCTAAACAGTCATCGTGTGTGTCCACCGTGGACACCAAGATCGAGACAGATAGTCGACCAGCTTCCTGCTGCCATAAAACTTCAGCTGTCCATTCTCGCTGTACGCAAGTGCCGATTGATCAACTTTATATCCGGCCATCTGGGCTTTGGTTGTCAGTTGCGCAAGCAACTTGCCATTTTCCGAATCACAGTTGAATGACGCACGGGCATCAAGGTACCTGCTGACGCGCGGGCGCGAAATCAAGTGACCGTGCCCCAGGTGTCCAACTGCAAGCCAGGCACCTTGGCAAACTCACGGGTGTTGTTGGTGACCAGCAGGGATTGTTGGCTCAGGGCGTGGGCGGCAATCATGGTGTCCAGGTCACCAATGGGGGTGCCACGGCGCTCCAGATCAGCCCGCAGGTCGCCATAAGCCCAAACGGCAGCGGTGTCAAAGGGCAGGATCGTCAGCGGGGCCAGAAACATCTCCAGTGCTTGACGG
>CAIQPV010000041.1 GCA_903873725.1 uncultured Nitrosomonadales bacterium | reverse complement strand
CGCCAAAGATACCGTCAGACCCGTGATATGTAAAGATATTACTTGAGGCGAAATGAAACAAAGAAAACCGCCAACGCCTTGTGGGGCGTGGGGTTTAAAGGTGACTTTGAGATTTTATGATACGAGGTGATACAATTCCTTTGGTGCCGGGAGGGGGACTCGAACCCCCACATCCTCACAGACACTGGATTTTGAGTCCAGCGCGTCTACCAATTCCGCCATCCCGGCTTTAGGAAGGCGCGGATTATCCATGAAACCGCCTTCTACATCAAGCTACAATAGCATTTTTCTCATTCTGGCAATATTCCGCAATGCGCACTGCTGAATTTGATTTTGTGCTTCCCGAGCGCCTGATTGCGCAACACCCGCCCGAAAAACGCGGTGCCAGCCGTCTGCTGCATGTGCGGGGAGATTTGCTTAAAGATATTAAATTCAATGAACTGATAGAGATTGTGCAGGGGCATGACGTGCTGGTTCTCAACGATACCCGTGTGCTGAAGGCACGCCTGTTCGGGGAGAAAAGCAGCGGCGGCAAGGTCGAGGTAATGGTCGAACGTGTGCTTGATGCGCATGAGGTTCTGGCGCAAATCCGCGTCAGCAAGCCGCCCAAGGCAGGTAGTCAACTGTTGCTGGCAGGTGTACTTTCGGTTACGGTGTTGGGGCGGGAGGGCGAATTTTATCGTCTGCGCTTCGATGACAAGGAAGAGGTGATGGCTTTGTTGGAGCGTTACGGCCAGTTGCCGTTGCCGCCTTACATCACCCATGCCGCCGATGCCGGGGATGAAGAACGCTACCAGACCGTGTTTGCGCGCCAACCCGGCGCGGTGGCCGCGCCCACGGCGGGGCTGCATTTTGACGAGGCGATGCTCGCCGCACTGCGAGAACGGGGCGCTCAGATAGCTTATGTCACCTTGCATGTCGGTGCGGGAACCTTTCAGCCGGTGCGTGCGGAGCATATCCATGAGCATGTCATGCACAGCGAGCGTTATACCATCCCGCAGGCCACGGCGGATGCTATTCGTGATGCCAAGAAACGGGGTGGACGCGTTATTGCAGTGGGTACCACCAGTTTAAGGGCGTTGGAAAGCAGGGCTGTTCAGGGCGAGTTAAAGGCTGGAGAAGGTGAAACCAACATCTTCATCACGCCGGGCTATCGCTTCAATATAGTGGATGTGCTGCTGACTAACTTTCACCTGCCAAAATCCACCCTGCTGATGCTGGTATGTGCTTTCGGCGGCATGAACGAGATGCTCGCCGCATACCAACATGCAGTGGAACATGGGTATCGTTTCTTCAGTTATGGCGACGCGATGTTGATTGAGCGGCATCAAACGTGATATTGCATAATGTCCTGGCGCCATAACCGTCCACGCTCGTTTTTTAAATCAAGCTTCCGCCAACTCCTGGCTAGCCGCAACACGATCATTGAGATCGCTCTGCATACTTGATATTCTGTACCGATCAGTATAGAATTAATCATTCTGTACTGATCGGTCTAATATCAATCATGGCAAGAACATTAGAATTCAATCAAACTGAGGCATTGAACAAAGCCCTCGCGCTGTTCTGGTGCAAAGGCTACCAAGCGGCTTCCCTTTCCCAGCTCTTGCAGGCAATGGAAATCGGTCGCAGCAGTTTCTACGCAACGTTTGGCGACAAACGCAGTCTCTACCTCGAATGCTTGGGCATATTTGGCAAGCGCACCAAGGACATCCTGCTGCGGGCGCGCAAAGACAACCCTCCTTTGGACGCTTTGCGGAACTTTTTTGAGTATACGGCTACCGGACAACGCGGCCAGCGTTCCGAATTGGGATGCATGCTCGTCAATACAGTGCTTGAACTCGCGGGTGTCGACGATGACCTCAGCGCGCGTGCCAGCGGTCTTTTGGCTGAAATGCAGTCAGAATTTGAAAGATGCCTTCTTGATGCCGGGCTCGCGCCGAAACGTGCCGCTGAATTTGCAAGTTTTTTGATGCTGTTCAACGAGGGCATTCGCGTTTCCAGCCGCCGCAAGGTTTCGCGAGATCAGCAGCTCTCCGACATCGACACGACGTTTCGTTTGATCGGAAGCGCTATCTGATTGAATTATATATATTCAAATAAGGAGGCAAGAAAATGCTTGGACTGATGCAGCACCATCCACTATTGATTTCGTCGCTGATTGAACATGCTGCGAGCGCTCATTCGAAGTCACAAGTTGTCTCCCATTCGACAGACAGCCCTACTCATCGATGCACCTACTCCGACATTAATCGACGCGCCAAAAAAATTGCAGGCGCTTTGACTGCCCTTGGTATCCGGGAAGGTGATCGAGTTGGATCATTGGCCTGGAATGGCTACAGGCACATGGAACTGTTTTTTGGGATATCCGGAATGGGGGCTGTATTACACACGGTTAATCCACGCCTGTTTCCAGAACAGATTGAATATATCGTTAATCATGCGGAAGACGAATATCTTTTTTTTGACATAGGCTTTTCGTCGCTCGTTGAAAAATTGGCCCCCACTCTTAAAACCGTCAAGGGCTTCATTGCCATGACGGATCGAGGTAACCTGCCAAGCTTGAAAATTCCTAATCTCCTTTGCTACGAGGACCTCGTCGCCAACCAATACAGTAATTATGATTGGCCATCACTAGACGAAAATACAGCCTCATCACTATGTTACACATCAGGCACAACAGGAAACCCTAAAGGGGTGCTCTATACCCATCGATCAACACTTTTGCATGCCATGCAGACCTGCATGCCCGATAGTATGGGATTATCTGCAACAGACACCCTTTTCATCGCTACTCCCATGTACCATGTTAACGCATGGGGCATGCCCTACGCATGTGCCATGACTGGGGCAAAGGTGGTTCTTCCTGGAGCAGCGTTGGATGGTGAGAGCATTTACCGCTCGATGCTTGATGAGGCCGTTACGGTATCTTTGGGTGTTCCTACAGTTTGGTTGGCATTTCAGCAGTATGTCAAAGAAAAGAATCTTCAACCAAAACAGGACCTCATTCTCAATCGGGTGCTAATCGGCGGTGCAGCGGCACCGCGTGTAGTCGTGGAGACATTCGAGGAATCCTTTGGTGCCCGTGTAATTCATGCTTGGGGAATGACCGAAACATCGCCACTGGTGACTTTATGTAATCCACTTATGAAGCATCATGGAGAAAATTTAGAGGAACGTATCAAACTTCAGTCTAAACAAGGCCGTGTTCAGTTCGGGGTAAGCATCAAGCTTACTGACGATAACGGTAAGACGCTTGAGCAAGATGGAAAGACTAGTGGCCATTTACTGGTACGGGGTCACTGGATTGCTTCCAAATATTATCATGTGGAAGGCCGATCCTTTCTTGATGAAGAAGATTGGTTCGACACCGGAGACATCGCTACGATTGATGAGGATGGGTACATGCAGATAACAGACCGTGCCAAGGATCTTATCAAATCGGGTGGCGAATGGATTTCGTCCATCGCCCTGGAAAATGCTGCAACGAGACACCCCTCTATTGCGGAGGCAGCAGTGATTGCCATCGCTCACCAAAAATGGCAGGAGCGCCCATTGATGATCGTCGTTGCAAAGAATGACTGTGAAATTTCTAAGCAGGAACTGCTGGACTATCTTGGAGATAAAGTTGCGAAATGGTCGCTCCCCGATGACGTAGTTTTTGTCGATGAACTTCCGCATACTGCGACAGGCAAGCTCCAGAAGATGAAATTGCGGGAACAATTTGGAAACTTCAAATTTCACAGTGTTTAAAGAATCACAATTTGTATGTTCCAAGGTTAACGGGTGACGAAAGTAAATACTAAAGGCTCCCTAAAATCAATTGGGCGAATATAACTCGAAGGAACGAATGTGAACGAAGCTGCTGTACTACTCAATATCGATGAAGCGAGCGGAATTGCCACCATCACCCTGAATCGGCCACAAGCGCTTAATGCGTTGAATCAGGCCATGGTGGCAGGTTTTGACGAGGCTACAGCGCAAGTTGCCGATAACAATGCCGTGCGTGCAGTAGTGATTGAAGGCGCCGGACCACACTTCATGGCGGGCGGTGACATCAAGTATTTCCATTCGATATTGAACGATCCCGTCTCTCGCCGCCGGGAGATTCTCGAAGGTATGATCGGCAAAGTACATGAGTCCGTGATCCGTATTCGCAGTATGGACAAGCCGGTTCTCGCCAGCGTGCGCGGGGCAGTAGCAGGTTTCGGTCTATCGCTCATGAACGCGTGCGACCTTGCCATAGCCGCTTCCGACTGCTATTTTACGCTTGCGTACTGCCATATTGGGACATCGCCCGATGGAGGTGGTACCTATGGTTTACCGCGTCTGGTCGGGTTGAAGCAAGCCATGGAAATCGCCCTGCTTGGTGATCGTTTCGATGCGGAGACCGCACTCAGGATCGGTCTTATTAACCGAACCGTTTCCGTCGATGAGTTGTCGAGGGTTACAACCGATCTTGCCAAACGGCTTGCGCAAGGACCAACTCAGGCGCTGGGTCGAACAAAGCGGTTGCTCAATGAATCGCTGAACCGAAACCTGAACGAGCAATTGCGCGCCGAACAAGAAAGTTTTGTGGCTTGCGCGATGAGCAGAGACTTTGCGGAAGGTGTCTCTGCCTTTATCGAAAAGCGTAAACCTCTGTTCGAGGGCAACTAGGCAAATGGAAGAGCATCGCATTCTCGTACATACTTCCCGCATTCCTGTCCGCTGGGGCGACATGGATGCCCTTGGGCACGTCAACAACACGGTTTACTTTCGTTTTGCTGAACAGGCCAGGATAGAGTGGCTCGAAACATTTGGTATCACTGATGTCGTCAATGTCGAAAGTGGACCGGTTATCATAAATGTGAACTGTACCTTCCTTAAACCGATTGTATATCCGGCGATCGTAGAAGTTGCCATGATGATAGGCAAACCGGGTCGCAGCAGCCTGCAAACCTATTTTGAGATACGCTGCGTCGGAGATGACACCACGACTTATGCTGAGGGTGCCGCCAAGATTGTTTGGTGGAACCCGCGTACTGGCAGTTCGCAGCCGCTGCCAGATTTCATTCGGGAGATATATCAGCATGATTAAGACGTATATTGAACATTTTCCAATATCATCTGAGGGAAGAATCGGCAAGGTCTGACAGGCAGAGGTTGTCCAAGAGCGCCCGTTCGAGAGTGTCATCCAATGTAGGCGATAAATGAAGAATAATCTATTTGGATTTCTGTTCAGCTTCTTTTTGCTTCTATCTGCTAATGGATATTGCAATCCTGTTTTGATCCCGGGTACCTTTGTACGTTCAGCTTATCTGGATACTATGCGAAGGACTCATTCCACTATGGGATTACTCAACCAGGATGGTATTCAGGGTGTTCAGGCAATGTATGTGGAAGTTAAAGGTAATGCTACTGAACTTACGTATGACTGGAATTTTCATGAAGGAGACATTGCCCGTGTTCTGCAAGATGATGGCAGACTTCGTCGTACAGATGGTGAGATGGAGAACCCAGTTCCAAAAATTCGAGTCGATTCTGCTGGGTCATTCGACTTTATTGAACCAAAGGTACTCGCCGGAAAGTTTGTGCGTGTTGCTGACTTGGATGAAGAGGTGCGCCGAAACACTGTGGCTGGCAGTTACCTTGATCCAAAGGGCCGCCAATATACATTTTCTGAGAACGGGGAAGCTACTTTTCCCGACTTGAAATTCACCTACATGGTCGGAACTGACCATGTTCTTGATCTATACGACTACATAATTGCTGAGAGAGGGAAGTTTATATGGAAATTCTCGTGGGATAACGATGTCCTTTTGCTATATAAGATACAGACAGATGAACCCGGGGGAGTAACTATACCGTTGCCCAATCCATTTCTTCGCCTACGCCAAATTAAACATTAAGCTGGGTTGCTGGCTTAGGCATCGCGTGGCTCGGGAGACAGTAAAAAATGGTGATTAATGTTACTGTTATAGGTTATTGAGTTTCAATAATGGGTCGTTTGAGCTACTTGGCGAATGACCGGTAAAGAGAAGCGTAAGTTCATAGCCGCAGCTCAGGCTGACGATCATCAATAAATAATTTCTGGCGAACAAAGCTTGCCCACAAAATATGAATTTTACTTTGCATAAAACTGACGGCTTCGCCCGTCGTGGCACCTTGCATCTTGCCCATGGCACAGTCGAAACCCCGGCCTTCATGCCGGT
>CAIQPV010000040.1 GCA_903873725.1 uncultured Nitrosomonadales bacterium | reverse complement strand
TGCCCGTTTGCCGAAATCGCTTTTTAGCAACGTCATCCCAACTCCTGTACGTTCACCGAAATTGATCATTCTTAATTCTTCATTGGCAATGTCGCTGGGGTTGAATGTCAAGGCCTTGCAACGCAAGGATGGCGTAGCGGTGCTTGCCGGTAATCGCCTGCCTGAAGGAGCTCAACCGATTGCGCAGGCTTATGCGGGTCATCAATTCGGGCATTTTACGATGTTGGGCGACGGTCGGGCCCTGTTGCTTGGCGAGCAGATCACTCCCCTGGGCGAACGGTTTGATATTCAGCTCAAGGGTTCAGGCGAAACACCTTACTCCCGCCAAGGCGACGGTCGGGCGGCACTTGGGCCAATGCTGCGCGAATACATCATCAGCGAAGCAATGCATGCGCTTGACATTGCCACCACCCGCAGCCTGGCGGTTGTGGCAACCGGTGAGACGGTATTCCGTGACACCGGTCAGCCAGGTGCGATTCTGACTCGTGTGGCTGACAGTCATCTGCGTGTAGGTACCTTTCAATACGTTTCAAAGTGGGGCACTATTGAGGATCTCCGGGTTCTGGCCGACTATGCGCTGACCCGTCATTTTCCAAGCGTTGACGCAAAAGAGGGTCGATATCTTTCGCTGCTCCAAGAAGTGATCAGGCGTCAGGCCTTGCTGATTTCCAAGTGGCAACTGTCCGGCTTTGTTCACGGAGTGATGAACACGGACAACATGGCTATTAGCGGGGAAACCATTGATTATGGTCCCTGCGCCTTCATGGACGCCTATGACCCGGAAACGGTATTCAGTTCCATTGACATTCAGGGCCGATATGCTTATGCCAACCAACCGCATTTTGCCGCGTGGAACCTTGCGAGATTTGCTGAAACCCTGTTGCCGTTGCTCCATGTCAATAAGACTCGGGCTATAATAATGGCCCGGGAAGCGATTGCAGCTTTTTCTGAGACGTATCACAGCAACTGGCTCGCGGGAATGAGGGCGAAACTGGGAATTTTTAACGAAGAGACGCAGGATGAATCCCTTATTGAAGGCCTCCTCAGTTTGATGCTGAAATATCGTGCAGACTATACCAATACCTTCCGCGCATTAACTTTTGATACGCATGGGGATGCGGTTCTGTCTGGCACTGCAGAATTTAGTCAGTGGCATGAACAGTGGCAGGAGAGACTGGGCAGGCAGCAGGAATCGAAAGCTTCATCACATCAGATTATGCGCAGCAGAAACCCTGCGCTGATCCCCCGAAACCACCGGGTTGAAGCCGCACTGGAAGCAGCGGTTGAACAAGGGGACTTCAGCGTGATGAATCGGTTCCTTGATGTTCTTTCAAGACCCTATGCGCACTCCCTTGAACAAACTGATTACGCGACAGTGCCTGTTCCATCGATCCGTCCTTACCGAACATATTGCGGTACTTGATATGAAAGCATTGTTGGGGCCTGAAAATGAAAGTCGCGCCGCAAAGACGACGGGAAGTGTTGACAAATAGGATTTGGAGGTTGGATGAATGCTAAGAAGGAATATTACGGCAATGTACTTTAGCCCTGCAGGGACGACAAAACAGGTGGTATCCGGGATAGCCGGAAAAGTTGCCGAAAATATCAATGGTGACAGCAGTTTTAATATTATTGATTTCAC
>CAIQPV010000039.1 GCA_903873725.1 uncultured Nitrosomonadales bacterium | reverse complement strand
TGGTTTACGTGCTGGGCGCAAATACCCTCGGCTACTGGCTTAATAATGTGAGCGGTACCTTTGATGGTGAATTCATCGTTAGTGCAGTACCCACTTCCTTAACATTTTCGCTCACCGACAAGTACAACAACAGCGTTTATTTTGCCGGAATAGTGGCTGGAGGAAGTGCGACCATCAGCAAAATGACCTGGTCTGATAACTGGTCCTTGTGCATGCGCGATTATATTGCCTCCGATTACGGGCTCGCTTGCGAAAGCTGGGAAATTGACGATGTAACAGTTATAGATTCGGCCAACAACTCGGATGAATATGTACCGATATGCCTGCAAAGCGTAATGGTATTCAAAACACCGTCAAGCGCTGTGCCCTTTATAGTTTCAACAAGGTCCAACCCTCCTGTTGTTGCCACTGGCACCCCGGTTATATTTAGCACCACTGGCAATCTTCCGTCGGGCCTAGTGCCGGGAGTCACTTATTACAGGTCTGCAAACAATGGCACTTGGGGCTTGTATGGTCAAATCTCCTTGCCCTCAGGTGGCTCTATTTTTGGTTGTTCTGCAACATTTAATATCTCGGCTTCATATGCCGATGCAATAAATTCAATTCCTGTGTCCTTGGATTGGAGTGCGGCCTCTGGCAATCACACTGCACATATACAGGCGCACGCCGATGGCTTTGACATTGGTTCCGATAACAAAACTCTGACGCTTCACACCACAAATGCCTGGGGTGCCCATATGGCACAGTGCGATATACGCACCGGTGATTTGGTGACCTACCATAACATGTCCGTGAACAACTCCCTTTATGCCTATGTGCCGTATGCGGGCGCAGTGCAACTGTGTACCTCTTTGGCGGATGCGTTTGCCGGAAATGGCAGTGTAATTGGTTCCGCATCCTTTCAATCATTGACCCTCACTTTCCGCAGAAGGTACACCTGCAACGGCACGTTCACGCTGGACAAAAACCCGCAAGACATCATGAATGACATGATCACCGCCGCTGCGGGAATGGTGGTGTTCACGCAGGGTAAATACAGGATTTTGTCAGGCAAATGGAGAGCGCCGGCAGGCGGCGATGCCGGGATAAATGAAAATGATTTGCGCGGAGCCTTAAAGGTCAACCCGACACTGTCACTAGTTGACTTGTTCAACGAGGTCAGAGGGACGTATTGTGACCCGGTCAACTTTTGGCAACCCTCGGATTTTCCACCGGTTGATAACCCGTTATATGTCACCCAGGATGGCGGCGAGGTTATACCCAATGACATCATTCTGCCTTACACCACCGATGACCTGACCGCACAGCGCATAGCCAAGATAATACTGGAGCGTTCTCGGCATGCCATCACGGTGACCTGGCCGGGCAAGCTCACTTTGTTGAATCGTGCCGTGGGGGATGTTGTTCAGGTAAGTATCGCCTACCTTGGCTGGTCTATGAAGCCCTTCATGATCGTCAAGTGGTCGTTCTCTCAAGAGGGCGGAATAGACCTGTTGCTGATGGAGGAAGCCAGCACCAATTATGATTGGGCCTTGGGCGATGCCGATCTGCGTGACTCGGCCCCCAACTCGAATCTTCCCGATCCGTCGCTTTGCCAGCCCCCCACAACACTTCTTGCCAATGTCGGGGATTTCACCTCTACCGGCAGCGTTATGTTGTCATGGACTGCGTCACCGGACTATTTTTTAGACCACTATGAATTGCAGTACAAATTGCAGGAACAGGGCGATTACAGCCCCTTGCCACCGGCAAGCGGAACCTCCTTATTTGTTGAAACACTCAAACCCGGAACCTGGCTGTTTCAGGTGCGGGCGGTCAATAGTCGCGGGGTGGCAAGCACGTGGACAACTGCAGTTTCAGCAGTCATTGCAGTCCCCACGATCCCGAATATCACAGGACTAGTGCTGACCAGTGGCGGCACAACATTTTCAGGAAAAGATGCCAAGTTCGGTTGGACAGCAATAGCCGCGTCAGCCAATTATTATCTGGCCGGTGGCAGTTTGGCTTTGGCTCCTCCGGTCTGGTTCAGGGATTATCAGGTACAAGTTTTTTACGGCATCACGGTTCTTCGTACCGAATATACGACAGACCCGTTTTATACCTACACCTGGGAGAAAAATGTAGAAGACAACGCAGGCACACCCGTCCGTAGTTTCACGGTGTTTGTCTGGGCGCGCGGAATTCATAACCAACTCTCAGCGCTGCCAGCAACTCTGACCGTATCCAATCCGGCACCTGCAGCGCCATGAGCACGCTGGTTCTGACGCCCACTGTCTGCGGGTTTAATTTCTCGCTGCCGCCTAGCAATGACCACGATTGGGCGGGTGTACAAGTATGGGCGAGTCTGACCTCCGGCTTCACGCCCTCCAGCGCCACACTGATTTATAACGGAGGTGCCTTGTCGTCCGGCGTTGGAGGTTTACTACCAGCTGCCACCTATTATGTGATCGGTGCCTACATCGATGCTTTCGGTGCGATTGGCCTCAATTACTCGACCGAGCAGGCGGTCACTACTTTAGCACTGCCCGCTGTGGGCGTTTACAACAGCAGCAGTTGGAATGCACCGATTCTGGATTTGCTCGGCTGGCAAATCAATGGCTACACGGTCAAGTTCAGCGGTGGCAATAATGATGTCACACCGTTGCGCTTGTTCGCCGAGGGCGGCCCCGGCTACACCAATAATTACTATGGCCATTGCCACGGCAACAAACTCGGCGCTCCCCCTTTATATAACCCGCCCGCAGGCATGGCAGGTCTGGCC
>CAIQPV010000038.1 GCA_903873725.1 uncultured Nitrosomonadales bacterium | reverse complement strand
GCCCAAATGAAATCGCTTTCTGGAAATTCTGCCAATGGTGCTTTACCCGCCAATGGTCGAAATTGAAGCGCTATGCCAACGAAAGAGGGGTACGCATTATCGGTGATGTGCCGATATTTGTGGCCTATCAAAGTGCTGACGTATGGTCGCACCAGGAACTCTTTGACCTGGACGAAAATGGTCGCCCGACAGTCGTTGCCGGGGTACCCCCCGATTATTTCAGTGAGACTGGGCAAATGTGGGGAAATCCGCTCTATCGCTGGGATGTCCACAAAGAAACCGGCTATGCGTGGTGGATCGCGCGTCTGGGACATGCACTCCAGCAAGTCGACATGGTGCGTGTTGATCATTTCAGGGGGTTTGCCGCTTATTGGGAGGTGCCGGCAGATGCACCCAACGCCGTAACCGGAAAGTGGGAACCCGGCCCCGGCGAGAAACTATTCAATGCATTCGAAAAAGCTTTTCCGAATCTCCCCATCATCGCAGAAGACCTTGGACTGATTACGCCGGATGTGCTGGCACTTCGCGATCAGTTCAAATTGCCGGGTATGCGCGTCCTGCAGTTCGCATTTGGCGACGGCGAGGCCAATTATTTCTTACCACACCACTACGTGCCCAATACTGTCGCTTACACGGGAACACACGATAACGACACAACTCTCGGTTGGTGGAGTACCGTATCCGATCATGACAAAGCTTTCGCCCGGCAATATCTTGGCACCGACGGGGTGTCGATCAATTGGGTCATGATGCGCGCGCTTTCCAAATCAGTGGCAAATATGGTCATCTTCCCCATGCAGGATGTACTCGACCTGGGAACCGAATGCCGCATGAACTTTCCCGGCCATCCGACCGGAAACTGGGAATGGCGTTTTACATGGGATCAGCTTCAATCTGAGCACACACAAGCGCTGGCAGGGATGTCCGCAGAACATGGCCGCATCTGTATCGCGGCGTATTCGGATGCAGTGGCATTGCGCTCTTCTACTGCGCCAAATTATTCATCAACGCAGCTTCGATATAAATTTCCACTCCAATATCCGGGGCTATGGCCGCAGCGGGAATGCTTGCGCCATTGCGCCAATCCTTCACCGCCTGCCGCTTCGATTGTCCCGTTACCAGAAACATCACTTGTCGCGATGTACTCAGGCGAAATGCACTGAGTGAAACGCGGTCGGAAGGGGGTTTGGGGGCGCTGTGAACGGCGATGGCAGCGGGTGCATCAGTCGTATTTCCCAAGTCGTGCTCAGGAAACAGGCTGGCAGTGTGGCCGTCTTCCCCAAGTCCCAGTAATACCAGATCGAATTGTTCGATCCCGCTCACGATTTGCCTGTACTTGGCGGCTGCAATGTCAGCACCGAGTTCAGCGGGGATGGCATGAATCTGCACAGAGGGAATGGCAACGTGGTCCAGCCATGCCAGCGCAGCCATCCGGCTGTTGCGTTCGGCATGGTCGGGCGGCAGGCAGCGCTCATCTCCAAAATAAATATGCCATGCAGACCAGTTTGTGTTGGCTTCGCGCAGCGATTCATAGACCCGACGTGGTGTTGTCCCTCCGGCCAATACGATGCGGAATGCTTCTCGCTGGCTGAGGGCCTGTTGTGCGGCGTACAATATTGACTGCACTGCCGCCCGTTCCAGTTCGGCGGTTGTACTGTAGCTGTGCCAGCGGCATTGTTGAGGTGCATCGTTGTTCATAATTAACGCCATGTTGTCTGGTTCCATTTTGTGATTTGGTTTGTCCCCGCCAGCTGATGCGCGGTATCATTGCGGGGAATGCAATTCTACCGGTTGCGCGTTAATTACTGTGTTCAAAAAGGGGGTGTTATGAAACTGGCGATGATAGGACTGGGCAAGATGGGTGGCAACATGGTGCGCAGATTGCTCCGGGGCGGTATTGAGGTTGTGGGATATGACCGTGCCGCTGAGGTGGTTGCGCAACTTGCCAGGGAAGAAGGCATGATAACCGCCACGTCGGTGGAAGACGCCGTTACTAAGCTATCCGCTCCCCGCATCGTGTGGCTGATGCTGCCGAGCGGCGACCCGACCGAACAGCAGGTTCGTGCGCTTGCGCCTTTGTTGTCGAAAGGCGACATCATAGTGGACGGCGGGAATTCGAATTATCACGACAGCCAGCGGCGCGGGGCATGGCTGGCGGAGCAGGGCATAGGCTTTATGGATTCCGGTACTTCGGGCGGGATATGGGGCCTGGAAAACGGCTATTGCCTGATGGTCGGGGGAACGCCTGAAGTGGCGCAAATCATGGCTCCGATCCTCAAGGTTCTGGCACCTTCAGCGGAACGCGGATGGGCGCATGTGGGGCCGGTAGGCTCGGGGCATTTCACCAAGATGATCCACAATGGAATCGAGTACGGCATGATGCAATCTTTCGCCGAAGGGCTGGAGTTGCTGCGCGGCAAAAAGGAATTTGCGCTCGACCTGGCGCAGATAACCGAGTTGTGGCGGCATAGTTCGGTGGTGCGTAGCTGGCTGCTTGATCTCACTGCAGAAGCCTTGAAACAGGATCAGGATTTGGCGCAAGTGGCACCCTATGTACCGGATTCCGGCGAGGGTCGCTGGACGGTGGTGGAGGCGATTGATCAGGGTATCGCGGCCCCGGTTCTTACGCTGGCATTACAGATGCGCTTTACCAGCCAGAACGAAACCGGTTATGGTTACCGCCTGCTTTCCACCATGCGTAATGCATTCGGCGGGCATGCCGTCAAACATACGAATTGATAATCATGAAAGTCCTTGAACATAGTACGCTGGTGATATTCGGCGCAGCCGGAAACCTGAGCCGCCTCAAACTGATTCCGTCGTTGTTTCGCCTGGAGTTGGTCAAACGATTGCCGGAACGCGTTGCCATTGTCGGTTGCAGCATCGAGTTGCGGCAGCGCGAGGAATGGATAGCCGAGGTCGTCAAAATGCTGGAGCCGGTCTATCCAGATGGAATAGATAAATCGACACTGGAACGTTTTTGCGCCCGCATGCACTATCATGCAATTCCACCCGGAGATAATGCGGCTTACCAGCGTCTGGGGCAGATGCTTGAAGAAGAAGGGCTTCCTCCCAACATGGTGTTCTACATGTCGGTTAGTCCGGCTGCTTTCCCGGAAATCGTGGACAGGTTAGGTAATGTCGGTTTGCTCAAGGAAACGAGCGGCTGGCGCCGCGTGGTGATCGAAAAACCCTTTGGCTACGATTTATTGAGTGCACAAACTCTGCAAGGCAGTTTATACAAGCACCTGAACGAACCGCAAATATATCGTATCGATCATTACCTCGGTAAAGGCACAGTGCAAAACGTGATGGTGTTCCGTTTCGCCAACCTGCTGCTGGAGCCGCTGTGGAATCACCACTACATCGACCATGTGCAAATCACCCAGTCAGAGACTCTGGGTATAGGGGGGCGCGCAGGTTACTACGAGGGGGCCGGTGCCCTGCGGGACATGCTCCAGAGCCATTTGCTGCAACTGCTTGCACTGGTGGCAATGGAGCCGCCTTTGACCATCTCCGCCGAACACCTGCGTGACGAGAAAGTGAAAGTCCTGAGGGCGATACGTCCCATCACCCAGAACTCGGTGCATGCCCACGCATTCCGCGGCCAATACACCAGCGGCAGCATAAACGGCAAAACGGTTCCCGGCTATCTGGAGGAAGAAGGCGTGGCACCGGACAGCACAACAGAAACTTACGCGGCACTGAAATTGTTTGTTGATAACTGGCGATGGGCGGGTGTACCGTTTTATTTGCGCACCGGCAAGCGTTTGGCAGAAGGCAGCTCGGCAATTTGCATACGCTTCAAATCCCCGCCACAGGATCTGATGCGCCGAACCCGCCAGGGGCCGCCGCCGCCAAACTGGATCATGCTGGGCATTCAGCCCGACGATTGCATGAAAATAGAAATGCAGGTCAAGGTACCGGGGCTGGATTTGCATACACGGTCCCTGAGTCTGGATGCCACTTACCGCAAGGACAATGACGAGGATTTCGACGCTTATGCCGGGCTGTTACTGGACGTTCTGCAAGGCGATCCTTCTTTGTTTCTGCGTATAGACGAAGTGGAAGCCGCATGGCGTGTGGTGGATCCCATTCTCAAGGTATGGGCGATGGAGCGTGACTTCATCAACGGATACCAGGCGGGCAGTTGGGGTCCCCGTGGCACCTATAGACTGTTTGACCGTGACGACCAGTTCTGGCGTCACTCATTGAATCTGGATGGCGCCAATCTTGAGGCTTATTGAAAATGGGGAAGCCGGTAACTGCCTTGTCGCGCAATGCGCGTCTTTATACAACACATGCCGCTACACTTGTGTAGTCGAAATCAGGCCGGGAAATATTGTCACCAGTACACAAGTGGGTTTATTGGGCGGCAATCTGATGGCACAATAAGAAACATTGTCGCCATGCGCCCTGCCAGAGGAAATTGCTGAAATTATTCGGGTTACGAGCCTATCAGGAGAAACATTATCAATACCAAGCCTTTTGTTATTAGCAATCCTTCGCCAAATATTACTGATCTGCCTCCACTGGGCATGGATGCGGAGAGCATAGTTGAAGATTTTCGTCGTTATTTCAGCCACACCCTGGGGCGGGACAAATTAAGCCAGGCGGCTTATTACGTTTATACGTCGCTATCTCTTTCACTGCGGGATCGTCTGGTAGAGCGCTGGAAGAAGACTCAATACGCTTATAACGAGCAGGATTGCAAGCGCACCTTTTATTTGTCGCTGGAGTTCCTGATGGGCAGGGCACTGGGCAATGCCATGCTGAATCTGGAAGTGGAGTCATCGACCGCCGATGCATTGAAGAAGCTGGGTCTGGAGCTTGAGGAAATTATTGATCAGGAACATGACGCAGGTTTGGGGAATGGTGGCCTGGGGCGACTGGCCGCGTGTTTCCTGGATAGTTGCGCCACCTTGCAGTTGCCGGTGAAGGGCTACGGCCTGCGTTACGAATACGGGATGTTTCGCCAGAAAATTGAAAACGGCTATCAACTGGAAGAGCCCGACCATTGGTTGACCAACGGCAACCCGTGGGAAATCGAACGGCCCGAATTCAGTGTACGGGTCAAGTTTTGCGGGCAAACCGAGCATTTAACCAATTCTGACGGATCCATGCATGTGCATTGGAAGTATACGAATGACGTGATGGCGGTGCCTTACGATGTTCCTGTTCCCGGTTACCGCAACGGTACGGTTAACACGCTGCGTTTGTGGAAGGCCACGGCCACGGAAGAGTTCGATCTGAACGAGTTCAACGCGGGCAGCTATGCCGACGCGGTTGCCGCCAAGAATGCCGCCGAGCACATCACCATGGTGCTGTATCCCAATGACGCCAGCGAGAACGGAAAAGAATTGCGCTTGCGCCAACAGTATTTCCTGGCTTCGGCCAGTTTGCAGGATGTGCTGCGGACTTGGGTAAATAAACACGGCAATGATTTCAGCGGGTTTGCCGACAAGAATTTTTTCCAGTTGAACGACACCCATCCTACCTGTGCGGTGCCGGAGTTGATGCGCTTGCTGATGGACGAACACGGGTTGGGCTGGGATGCGGCCTGGCGCATTACCACCCGGACTGTCGCTTATACCAACCATACTTTGCTGCCGGAAGCGCTGGAGCGTTGGTCGGTCAGCATGTTTGCGCGCCTGTTGCCGAGGCTGTCGGAAATCATTCACGAGATCAATGCCCGTTTTATGGCGATGGTGGCCCGGCGCTGGCCCGGCGATGTCGAACGGCAACGGCGCATGTCAATTATCGAAGAAGGGCATGACCGGCATATCCGCATGGCTTACATGGCCGTAGTGGCCAGCGTGTCGGTGAACGGTGTGGCGGAATTGCATTCGCGCTTGTTGCAGCAGTATTTGTTCCATGATTTTTATGAGCTGTGGCCGGAAAAATTCAACAATAAAACCAACGGCGTGACTTCCCGCCGCTGGATGGTGTCGAGCAACCCGGTGCTGAGTGATTTGATTACCCGCACCATAGGCAAGGGGTGGATCTCCAATCTGGTCAAGCATACCTCCAAAGAGGACTGGATCACCGACATGTCGAGGCTGAAAGAATTGGCCCCGCATGCCGACAATGCGGCATTCCGTGTCGAGTGGCGTTCAATCAAGCAAGCCAACAAGGTGCGTCTAGCAGAAATGGTGCAACGCGATTGCGGGGTTGTTTTCGATGTAAATGCCATGTTTGACGTACAGGTGAAGCGCATTCACGAGTACAAGCGGCAACTGCTCAACGTGCTGCATGTCATTCACCTGTATGACCGGATCAAGCGCGGCGACACCGCCGACTGGACGCCACGTTGCGTGCTTATCGGCGGAAAAGCGGCGCCCGGTTATATGATGGCCAAACGTATCATCAAACTGGTTAACGGAGTTGGGCAGGTGATTAATAACGACCCTGATACGGCGGGCCTGTTGAAACTGGCTTTCCTGCCGAACTATCGGGTATCGGCCATGGAGGTGATTTGCGCCGGAGCCGACTTGTCCGAGCAGATATCTACCGCCGGCAAGGAAGCCTCCGGAACCGGCAACATGAAATTCATGATGAACGGCGCCTTGACCATTGGCACGCTGGATGGCGCCAACATCGAGATTCGCGAGGAGGCCGGAGATGAAAATTTCTTCTTGTTTGGACTCACTGCAGAGGAAGTCGAAGCAACCAGGGGAAACTACAACCCGGGTGCAATTGTCGCTACGGATGATGACCTGCGCCGGGTAATGCATCTGCTGGAAAGCGGCCACTTCAATTTATTCGAGCCGGACATTTTCGATCCGATTATTCACTCCATCTACAGCCCGGCTGACCCGTGGCTGACAGCGGCGGATTTCCGCAGCTACGTCAATGCGCAACAAGAAGTGGCAGAAGCTTACCGTGACACGGAACGCTGGACACGCATGAGCATTATGAATACGGCGACCAGCGGCAAATTTTCCAGCGACCGCACCATTCTGGATTACAACCGCGACATCTGGCATTTGCCCAAAGTTGTGGCGAAACCGGTAAAGAGAAAGCACCGGATTAAGGAAAGAAACGCGAGTGTCGAAGTTGACATGCACGGAAGCTGATTATGCGAGTCCTATTTGTTACCTCAGAAGTCGCCCCGTTAATCAAGACCGGCGGGCTTGCCGATGTGAGTGCGGCGTTGCCTGCGGCGTTGCATGACATGGGCGTGGATGTGCGTGTGCTGGTGCCGGGTTATCCCCAAGTGCTGAAAGCGTTGCCGCACATTAAATTGGCGACCCGTTTTGCGGGGCTGCCGGAGTTTCCCGATGTGAATTTGTTGTCCGGCACTTTGCCGGATGGCGTGCCGCTCTGGGTAATTGATTGCCCCGAAATGTATAGCCGGGGCGGGGGAGCCTATCAGGACGAACATGGCGTTGATTGGTTTGACAACGCACAGCGTTTCGGCCTGCTTTCAAAAGTCGCAGCCTTGTTGGGCAGTGCGGATACCCCACTGGAGTGGAAGCCCGATGTGGTGCATTGCAATGACTGGCAAGCCGGGCTGACACCTGCTTACCTGCATTTCTTACCCGCCCCGGCGCCCAGTGTGATGACCGTACACAATCTCGCGTTTCAGGGGGTGTTCCCTTCCCATCTGGTTGCGGAACTGGGGTTGCCGGGGGAGTGCTTTCAGATAAATGGCGTGGAGTATTACGGCAACCTGTCGTTCCTGAAAGCGGGTTTGTATTACGCCGATCACATTACCACGGTGAGTCCTTCATACGCTGAAGAAATTCAGACCGAGGCGCTGGGGTTCGGCCTGCAGGGCTTGCTTACCCATCGGCGTGCCGCCTTGTCAGGTATTCTGAACGGAATTAATCCCCACGAATGGAATCCTGCCGCCGATTCCAATATTGCCCGGCCCTATAATGCAAAAAACCTCAAAAACAAGGATGCCAACAAACGCGAGTTGCAACAGCGCGTGGGATTGCACATTGATCCGAAAATCCCCTTGTTCGGATTGGTAAGCCGCTTTACTCACCAGAAGGGGCTCGACATGGTGCTCGAAATCGCCCCGCATTTGGTGGCCCTGCCTGCGCAACTGGTGTTGCTCGGCACTGGAGAGGCCGCAATGCAGCGTACAGCGCAGGAGCTTTCGCACCGTTATTCCGGCCAGATCAGCACATACGTCGGCTTTGATGAAGGTTTGTCGCACCTGATCGAAGCCGGCGCGGATATTTTTCTGATGCCGTCGCGCTTTGAACCGTGCGGCCTCAATCAGATGTACAGTCAGCGATATGGCACCCCCCCTGTGGTACATGCGACCGGTGGTCTGATAGACTCGGTCGTGGACTGCAACGAAGCGACGCTGGCAAGTGGAGAAGCCAGCGGTTTTGTGTTTGGCAACGGCTTGGGAACCCACGGTCTGCTGGTTGCCGCGCTACGCGCCGTGGTGGCTTACCATGACAAAAAAATCTGGCGGGCGTTGCAACGCAACGGCATGGGCAAGGATTTTGGCTGGGACAAGAGCGCAGCGGCATATTGCAGTATTTATGAACGGCTGATGCAGCGCTAGTAGTGCGTTCCAGTAAAACAATTACAAATAAACCGTTCGGCCTGAGCTTGTCGAAGGCTTGTTTTAACAAGAGAAAACGGTTCGACAAGCTCACCGCGAACGGTAACTGTTTTGCCGGAACGGTCTACTAGTTTTGCAGGTCGGCTTGTGGACGGGTTACGGGAATCCAGAGAAGATATGCGAACTTTGTGGAAGGATGATGAAGCGGCAGCCTGTAACAGCGAACTCGAACTGCGCGTCTACACCTCGCGCCTGCTGGGGCAGGATAAAAATCTGGTTCTTCATGGCGGTGGCAACACCTCGGTGAAGGTCACCGAAAAAAACGTTTTCGGCGAAGAAGAGCAACTGCTTTACGTCAAGGGCAGCGGTTGGGACCTGGAAACTATCGCCGCAGCAGGTTTTGCACCGGTTGGGTTGGAGCATTTGAAAAAATTGGCGCAATTACCCGCGCTGTCCGACCCGGAAATGGTCAATCAACTGGTTACCCACCAGACCCGTGCCACGGCGCCGGTTCCTTCGGTGGAAGCCATTCTGCATGCGATCCTGCCTCATCAATATGTTGACCACACCCATGCCGATGCGATCATTGCCATCACTAACACGTCAGACGGCGAATTGCGGATACGCGAGATTTACGGCGACACCGTAGTTGTCATTCCCTACGTCATGCCGGGCTTCGATCTCGCGAAGCTGTGTGTGGAACGTTTCGCCGCCGAGGCAGGAGTTAACACCATAGGAATGGTGCTTCTGAATCACGGCATATTTTCGTTTGGAAAATCGGCCAAGGAATCTTATGGGCGGATGATCGCGCTGGTGGGGCGCGCAGAAGATTATCTCGGGCAGCACAACGCTTGGGTAACTGCACCCGTTGGGGGTACAGCTTCGCATGGCATGGAACTGGCGCGCGAACAGGCCAAATTGCGCGCCGACATTTCAAAGGTGGCAGGCTTTCCAGTGATTGTTGCGCGCCATGTTGACGAAAAAAGTTTGGCCTTTTCCAGGCGTGCAGATATTTCCATAATTGCGCAACAAGGCCCTGCCACACCCGACCATGTGATCCGCACCAAGCGCCTGCCGATGCTGGGTCGCGACGTGGCGGAATATGGCGAGAGCTACCAACAATATTTCCAGACTTACGAGCCGCAGGCGAAAGAGCGCAAGACCCTGCTGGACGTCGCGCCGCGCGTGGTGCTGGACAGTGAGCTGGGGCTGTGTGCGGTTGGCAAGAACGCTCAGGAAGCAAGCATCGTCGCCGACATTTACGACCACACCATCGATATCATTTTGCGTGCTACTGCTTTGGGGGGTTACCGCGCGCTGCCAGCCAAGGATATTTTCGACGTTGAATATTGGGATTTGGAACAGGCGAAATTGCGCAAGGGCGGCAAGCCGCTGCCGTTCAGCGGAGAGGTTGCGTTGGTTACCGGTGCGGCCTCCGGTATCGGCAAGGCCTGCGTCGAATCCCTACTGGCGCGCGGCGCGGCAGTAGTGGCGCTCGATCTGGACGCCAAGGTTGCAGCGTTGAAAAATAGCGCCAGCTATCTTGGCCTGCAATGCGACCTCACTTCGGATGAACAATTCAAACGGGCACTGGTGCAGGCCATCGAAAAGTTCGGCGGGCTGGATATGCTGGTGCTGAACGCAGGAATTTTCCCCGGCGGTTGCCGCATCGATTCGCTTAAATCGGAAGAATGGCAGAAGGTGATGCGCATCAACCTTGATGCCAACCTGATGCTGATGCGCGAATGCCATCCTTTTCTAAAGCTTGCACCGCGCGGAGGGAGGGTGGTCGTCATCGGCTCCAAGAACGTTCCAGCACCCGGCCCCGGTGCCGCTGCTTATTCTGCTTCCAAGGCAGCGCTCAATCAACTGGCGCGTGTTGCAGCGCTGGAATGGGGGGCCGACAACATACGCATCAACTCGCTGCATCCCAATGCCGTATTTGATACAGGTCTGTGGACGGAAGACGTACTGGCCTCTCGTGCCAGGCATTATGGCCTGACCGTGGATGATTACAAAAAGAACAACGTGCTGAAAACGGAAGTGACCAGCAAAGATGTGGCGGAGCTGACGGCTGAATTGTGCGGGACCTTGTTTGCAAAGACCACGGGGGCGCAGATTCCGGTGGATGGCGGGAATGATCGGGTGATTTGATTTTTCAAGTCAGAATAAAGTTTGATCTTTCCCAGGCTTTGCGTCACTGCCATTAAGTTAAGGGAATGACTTTGTTAAAATTTTTGAATCATCCTTAACTTAATGGCAGTGAGGCTCTGCGTGGGAACGATAGGTGTAATTCAGCACGCTCAGAAATTGAATAATCAGGAGGAAGAATGAGCGACGGAAAACGAAATTCGATTCTAGGCATTATCGGCGGGAGCGGCGTGTATGACATAGACGGCTTGGTCAACAAGCGCTGGGTGGCTGTGTCATCGCCGTTCGGTGCGGTTTCCGACGAATTGCTATACGGTGAACTGAACGGTCAGCAACTGATATTCCTGCCGCGTCACGGACGCGGGCACAAGATTCCGCCATCAGAAATTAACTTCCGCGCCAACATTGATGCGTTGAAACGCGCCGGTGTAACCGATGTGATTTCGGTGAGCGCGGTGGGTTCGTTGCGCGAACACCTGAAGCCCGGCATGTTCGTGATCGCGGATCAATTCATCGACCGCACCTTTGCGCGCAACAAATCCTTCTTCGGTAGCGGGTTGGTGGCGCATGTTTCCATGGCGCATCCTGTCTGTTCACGTTTGGGTGACCATATCGAAGCTGCTGCAAAGGAAGCGGGAATAGCTGCTCTACGCGGAGGTACCTATTTGGTGATGGAAGGCCCCCAGTTTTCCAGTCTGGCAGAATCCGAGCTGTACCGCAGTTGGGGATGCGATGTGATCGGCATGACCAACATGCCCGAAGCCAAACTCGCGCGCGAGGCCGAGCTGTGCTACGCCACGGTGGCGATGGTGACCGATTATGATTGCTGGCATCCGGATCATGACGACGTGACCGTGGAACAGATCGTCAGGGTGTTGCTGGCGAATGCGGACAAGGCGCGCGCGCTGGTGAAACAAGTTGCTCCAAAAGTGATTGGTGATGCCAAGGGGAACGTCTGCTGCTGCCGTTCCGCGCTCGAATATGCAATCATCACCGCACCTGAAGCGCGGGATGCGGCCAAGGTTGAACAACTGGACGCCGTGGCCGGGCGCGTGCTTAAGAAATAAAGTACCGTCATTCCGGCGAAGGCCTGAATCCGGCGATTTTTTCAACTGAACACAGGCCTTCGCCGGTGTGACAAAATTTACTGATTGTTTTTGAGGAAAATATGCCTATCAAATCCAGAATCCGCACTGTTCCGCATTATCCCAAACTGGGCATCATGTTCCGCGACATCACCACGCTGCTTAAAGACCCGGTGGGTATGCGTGTTACCGTGGACGAATTGGTGCGTCGTTATGCCGACGTAAAAATTGACAAAATCGCAGGTATAGAATCGCGCGGCTTTATTATCGGTGCGCCACTGGCATATGCATTGGGCAAAGGCTTCATTCCTATCCGCAAGAAAGGCAAACTGCCTGCGGAAACCATCGGTCATGACTACGAACTCGAATACGGCACCGACCGTATTGAAATTCACACCGACGCGATTTTGCCGGGAGAAAAGATACTGCTGGTTGACGATCTTATCGCCACGGGAGGCACGGCGGAAGCGGCCTGCAAGCTGATCGGGAAGATGGGCGGACAAATTGTTGAATGCTGTTTCGTGATAGATTTGCCGGATATCGGGGGACGTGCGCGGCTGGAGAAGCACGGACACAAAGTTTTTGCTTTGTGCGAATTTGAAGGTGATTAATTCCAGTTCCATTTCATCGGTGAAGCTGCGTTGGCTTCCTCATTCACTCCTCGCCGTGCTAAATGCACTGTCAGCGTCGTTCATTCGTCGCCGCCTTGTTTGACCTTCGAAATTGAACTGGAATAGATCAATGAAAATCGAAACCCTGCGCTGGACAAACAACAAGCTGGAGATGATAGACCAGCGTATTCTGCCAGCAGCATTTGAATACCTTGCTTACGATTCAGCCGCTTCGGTGGCCGAGGGAATCCGCAGCATGGTAGTGCGCGGTGCACCTGCCATCGGCGTGGCGGCTGCTTATGGTGTAGCGCTGGAGGCTTTGCGGCTGTCCTCCGCACCTCGTCATTCCGGGCTTGACCCGGAATCCAGCTATTCTAAAAAACTGGATTTCCGCTTTCGCGGGAATGACGAAGTCGAGGATTTCAATAGTGACATGGAAGCCGGGTTCACGGTGTTGGCGCAAAGCCGCCCCACAGCGGTAAATTTATTTTGGGGATTAAAGCGGATGCGCGGCGTGTGGGAGAGTGTAAAAGGACAGAATAACTCTGCCGTAGCAGAACGACTCCTGGCCGAGGCGCATGAGATTCTTGCTGAAGACATTCGCATTAACCGCGCGATGGGTGCCTTCGGTGCGGAGTTGCTGGCGGATGGTGCGCGCGTGCTGACTCATTGCAATGCCGGGGCTCTGGCGACGGCGGGCTGGGGAACGGCGCTTGGTGTGTTCCGCTCGGCGGTAGAAGCGGGCAAGAAAATATCCGTCATTGCCGATGAAACACGGCCATTTTTACAGGGCGCAAGACTGACTGCGTGGGAGATGGTGCAGGAAAATATTCCGGTGACGCTGATCACCGACAACATGGTGGGCTTCATGATGGCGTGCGGCGAGGTGGATGCCGTGGTGGTGGGAACTGACCGTGTGGCAAGCAACGGCGATGTGGCCAACAAGATCGGCACTTACATGGTAGCGGTGCTGGCGCATCGTCATAATATTCCATTCTATGTCGCCTGCCCATTGTCCACCATAGACATGAGCATCGCCAGTGGTGCTGACATTCCCATCGAGGAACGTTCAGTTGACGAGGTCAAGGGTTTCCGCGACTACCATTGGGCAGCAGAAGGTGTTTCAATACGCAATCCGGCCTTCGATGTGACCCCTGCCGAACTGGTGACTGCGCTTATCACCGAAAAGGGGGTGGTGCAGCAACCGGATCGGGAAAAACTAATTGAGTTATTCAAATAAAATATGACTGAAAATAAATCACAATCAAACAAAAACAATCTGGTATGGCACCAGGCGCAAGTTACCCCTGCCGATCGTACCCGGCTATTCCGCCAAAATCCTGTCACGGTGTGGTTCACCGGCTTGAGCGGTGCAGGCAAATCCACGCTGGCTTTCGCGCTTGAGAAACGATTGCTGGAATTGGTGAGGGCAAGCTACGTGCTGGATGGCGACAACGTGCGCCACGGTTTGAACAGCAATCTGGGCTTTTCTCACGAAGACCGCACGGAGAATATCCGCCGCATCGCGGAAGTTGCACGGTTGATGAACGATGCGGGGCTGATCGTCATCACCGCTTTCATTTCCCCTTATCGAGAGGATCGCGAAGTTGCGCGACGGATAATCGGTGCTGAAAAATTTCTGGAGGTGCATGTCAGCACACCATTGGCCGTGTGCGAGGAGCGAGATCCGAAAGGAAGTTATAAACGCGCAAGAGCAGGCGAGATTCGTGATTTCACCGGTATATCATCACCCTATGAATCTCCTTCTGACCCGGTTCTTTCGCTGGATACCAGTGCTAGCGGCATTGTGCCATGTGTCGAAGCGGTGCTTGCCATCCTGGAACCCCGAATCAGGGTGTAGCCCGGCTCATTATCACCAGGTTGCGCATCGGGCCAAAAATCGTATAACCTTTCGTCAGTTTAATTTGCAATGGCAGGTACGATATGGATAAAGAAACCCAAATTAAAATTATTTCCCTGGCCAAGTGCCTGCGCGGATTTGGCCTTCTTGATTTAAACCAGCTTCTGTCGATTTCATCCAAGGCTGCCTGGAAAAATGGCGAGGACATCTTCCTGGAAGGAGATTCGGGCAGGGATATGTACATTATCTGCGCCGGAAAAGTTTCCATCTGGCGCAATAACGCGGGAAAAAGGTTGGATATGGCGAGTCTTTCCGCAGGAGAAAGTTTTGGGGAAATGGGGCTGGTCGATATCGGAAAACGGAGTGCCGGGGCCCAGGCAAGAGAGGATACATTGGCCTTGCGTATCAGTTACGAAAGGCTTTATCAGGCACCGGATGCTGCTTTCATTTTGTACAGAAATATCGCAAAAGCTCTTGCCGAAAGATTGATGATAGCGAACGACACCATCATTTTTCAATCCCAACAAGAAGCGGAAGTTCCACCATCAGAAACTGTCGAGAAGAATAATTCTCCTGACATCGAACAGGATGAATAGCATCTCGGGATGCCTCCAGTGCGCTTCGGCGAACATTTACCGGTGAGGTAATGCTCTAGGCAACCTGCCTCAATAGTTCCTCGCGCAATTCGGCGACGGCCTGCAGTTGGATTAGTTCGGCTCCGGCGATATGGAAGCTGTCCTCTGCGCGGGCGCCCAGGGTGTTGATCTTGGCACTGCGCAGGTTGATGT
>CAIQPV010000037.1 GCA_903873725.1 uncultured Nitrosomonadales bacterium | reverse complement strand
TCGCGTGTGGCCTCTTCGCTTCGGCGTACCGGTGTATAAGGACAGCCGCATCGGAACCGTTCAGTTAATGGCCGGGTTGACCTTGTATGACTTATTTGCGGGTACTTTAAGCACGGAAATGAGCCACCGCCACTTTGTTGCCCATGCTTTTGCCGACCGGTTTCCATTTCTCGACTCCGCCAATCTGCAAGGCGGCTTTACCTATGCCGATGCACAGACCGACGATGCGCGGTTAGTGCTTGAGCTGATAGACGGAGCAATAACGGCAGGAGCGGTGTGTGTGAATTATTGCAAGTTGACCGGATTCCTTGAAAAAAATGGCCAGGCTTACGGTGCAGTCATTCAGGATCGACTGGATGGCGCTACCGCAGAAATTCCAGTCAAACAAATCGTCAACGCCACTGGCCAATGGACAACTGAAGCTCCGGAAGGAAGGAAGTGGTGTCGCCTCACCAAGGGTATACATCTGCTGTTGCCCAAAGCACTGGATGAAGACGCTTTGCTGTTAACCGCAAAATCCGATGGCCGGGTTTTCTTTATGATTCCGTGGTATGGACGCACCCTCATTGGCACCACCGATACAGATTATCGGGGTGATATCAATCATGTCGTCGTCGAATCGGCAGACGTAACCTATCTCCTTGCCGAAGCAAACAACTTTCTCAAAACAGCATGGACTGAGTCTGACATCCTTGGTAGCTACGCCGGTTTGCGCGTAATGAATCACAATGATAAATCTTCACCTTCCTCTACCAGCAGAGACTGGGGACTGAAAACTGCAGGTAACGGCGTCCATTACTCTGTCGGTGGAAAAATTACCTCGGCACGTGAAGATGCTGCCAGCATTGTAGATAAGGTGTGTGCTCAACTCGGTGTCAATGCGCCTTGCCCAACAAAGGGGAAAAAGTTCCCTTGGACACCGGATGAAAACTATTCCGACTGGCTACCCGCCGCAAACGCCCAGGCAAGGCAACTGGGTATTGATGAGGAATGTACCAAGTGGGTTATCCGCAGGCACGGCAAGCGCGTAAATAAAATCTTCCGGATCGTTGAAAGCGATCCACAAATGGCAGAACGCATCCTGCCTGCGCTGCCATTCATCCACGCCGACCTGCTGTGGAGCGCCCGCAATGAAATGGTCGTTAATTTGGATGATTTGCTTCGTCGCCGCATGCCACTGTTGATACTGGCGAAACTGGATGAAAACGATATACGGCGTATTGCTGCTTTCATTGCCGCCAAGTCGGGCAGGGGTGAAGCGGCGCTCGGTCTTGAGATTCAGACTTGCAGAATCACATGATATTGATGTGCTGTGGAACCAGCATCACTCATATCTATTGAACCTGCGCGGACACTCCGTGCTGCATGGCGATCAACGCAGCCTCGGTGCGTGAGCGCACATGCAGTTTTTGCAGAATGCTCGTCATGTAATGTTTGACGGTCTTTTCGGCAATGTAGAGCTGTTCGCCGATTTCCCTGTTTGTGAGCCCCTGGCTGAGAAGTTCGAGAATTTTGGCCTCGCGCTCCGTCAGTTCGGAAAACGAATCAAGCGGATGAGGGTTAGAGAGTTCGGTCAGCATATCTGCTGCCAGGGCGGGAGTCACATAGGCCTCACCACCGGCCACACGGCGCGTGATAGTGCGTAACTCGCTTGCGGACACACCCTTTAATACATAGCCGTGCGCCCCTGCCTTGAGCGCAGCCATCAGGTTTTCCCGATTCTCGGAAACCGTGAGCATCATGATACGCACGCCCGGAGTGCTGGCACCGATCTTACTTGCTGCTGCAATGCCTCCCATCCCCGTCATCGAGACATCAAGCAGCACGATATCCGGATGCATGCGATTCGCAAGTTCCACCGCCTCCTCACCGTTACCGGCCTGGGCGATAATCTCGAAATCCGGCTCTGAGCCCAGCGAGTAGGCTACACCCTCGCGGAAAAGGGGATGGTCGTCAGCAAGCAGAATGCGGATTGTGTTATCCATGGATCATTTCATCGGTTGACATGGGAAGTCTTGCGCGAATGCAGGTGCCGCGCCCGGGCGCGGAATCGATTTCAAAAATACCACCAAGCAGCCGGACGCGTTCACGCATAAAAGCCAGTCCGAGCCGACCTGCTACCGCAGCCGCCTGCGGGTCGAAACCGGCACCATGGTCAGTGATCGTTACCGATACCTGTCCATCCGTTCGTTGAACCTGCACATAGGGCGACCCACCGGGTGCATGACGCCTGCAATTGGTAAGCGACTCCTGAAGTAGCCGGTACACCGTGATCTTGACCGAAAGCGGCGCCTTGTCCAGTCCCTCATCGATTTCGGTCTGAACTGTTTGCCCGGAAATTCGCATGAAATCATGCACGGCGCGCCGGGCGGTATCGGCGAGCGACATTTCATCCATGCCGGGCATCGCGAGACCTGAAGAAATCTTGCGGACATCCCGAAGTGACGATTGCAGCGCGATTTTAATGCTTTGCAGATCTTGCGCGGCACTACCCGGTGATGATGCACAACCCCGGCAGGTTGCTGCAAACTCATCAAAACGCATCAGGGCGTAGGCTATCGTTTGTGCCGGCCCGTCATGCAGATCAGCCGCGATCCTGATCAGGAATTCCTCGTTGAGCGTGGTCGTTTTGACGCCTGCCTCGCGCAATTGCCCACGCATCTGATCGTTCTCGTCGAGAGCTGCGCGCAGTTGTTCCAGCTGCTGGCGCAAATCCCGCTGCTGGTTTTTAATGGTGTCGCTGGCGCGCCGAACCAGACTAAACAGCAATGCATAGATTGCAAGGGTGGAGAGCGCTACCAACGCCCAGCTACGTTGCCGGGCGGCACTGATTTCCTGTTTCATATTCTCCACCGACAGGTAAAACTCGGCGACCGCAATAATTTTGTCATGTGCGGCTGAATAGATCGGAACATATACCTCAAGCAGTTGCAACCCGAGCGCATATTCGGACTGGTTGTCATCCTGATCGAGATTGCTGATTTTGGCCTGAACCGTACCCGAAAAAGCTTCCACAAGCCGGCTCTTTAACGGGTACCTAAGTCCAATTTGGGCATGATCGGTACTGTAGTCGATACGGCCATTGATATCCCAGAGCTTGAAGCGAAGCACTTCACGGTGCATGGGCCCTTCGACAAAAATCCGGTCGAACACGTCACGTGTCTCATTGTCCACGATTTGCCCGCTTGGCCAGTCGTGCAATTGCGCCGCAGAAAGACTCTCGACATAGACCGCAGACATTGCAGCGGCACGGTTCAACGCACTGATTTCTATCTGCTGCCCAATCCATGAGCCGATGGTAACCATGCCGATCAAGAGCACTGCGATGATTGCCAGCATGAACTGGCGCGAAAAGCTCAGCAGGTTAAATGTTCTCATCGAGGCAGCAAGCATCGGAAATCCCGGTAATCTTGATGTTGAGTAATCGCCATTATGAACTGGTCCGAATTGTCCATTCGATCCTATGGGGTCAAAACTGACTGATATAGCTGGACTTATAATTGAACCCATTTGAAATTTACTCTGGGGATGGCCAAGGAAAAAGCAACGGGTAAAGCAAGTTTCGTAATCAAGTGAGGCATATTTGCCAAGCCAGTTAATAAAATTTCTCAATACCTTGTTTCCAGTCCTGCCAACCCGTTCGGATTTTGAGTTAATATTAACACGAGATTGCCATGCAATTAAGACTTTGGTCTGATAAAAATAATACTTTGGTCTTATTCGTTTTAAGCTGATAGACCGTAGTGACAAAGTCAGGGATGGTAAATAATGGCGTCCGGTACAAATGACCTGACTATTTGGTCAGCGTTTTAAATTGTTGGAAATGCACTTAATCAGTAATTGGAGAATGCTATGAAAATCCGGTCAAACGTCAAAATTCTGTTATTCGGAATTCTCCCCATGATGGCTGCATTCTCTGCCCTTGCCGACGAACCTGTGGACGCCGATGCGGCGATGAAAGTTGCGCGAAGCGAGAGTTGCCTTCGATGCCACGGCGTAAGCAAGAAAAAGGAAGGGCCATCCTATACCGTCATTGCTGCGTTCTATAAGAGCAACCCGGACGCTGTAGATGTGATTTATGAGCATATCACCACAGGACCGAAGGTTAAACTGACAGACGGACACAAAGAAAAGCACAAGGCTATTCTGGACAAATCTCCGGAAGAAATAAGAAATCTGGTACGATGGATTCTTGCCCAGTAAATTTTAACCACTTCCCCTTTATCAATGATCTTGAAAGGAAATTAAAGATGAATCGAGCCTTGTACATGACCGCGTGCGTTCTTTCCGGTGCGGCATTGATCCTTGCCGCGCCCGTGGCTAAAGCGGCCAACATTGATGTTGCAGCCGCGCAAACCTTGTTTGATGATAACGAATGCTCAAAATGCCACAGCATCGACAAAACGAAGAAGGGGCCTTCGCTCAAGAAAATCGCCCTGAAGTACAAAGGCAAGGGCGATGTCGATGCAAAGCTGATCAAGCACCTCACCTCAGGAGAGAAAGTCAAGCTTGAAGATGGCTCCCAGGAGGATCACAAGATCATAGAAACCAAGGATGAAGCGCAAATCAAGAATCTGATCCACTGGATTCTCTCCCTCTAAAACGGTCGAAAGCCGACAGTGCAAATTCTAACTGCGGTGAAAGTTACATAATGGTATCGGGGCCGCCACTGCGGCTCCGTTTTTTTGCCCCGACAAATCTCTACCAGAGTCAGAAATCATGAAACCACATAGACTTCCAGTTGCCATCGTAACCTTGTTTCTGATCGGAGCCGCACTTATCTGGCAACCGCAAGCCAGGGCCGAGGCAGGCAAGCTCGACAATGCCTTCTGTCTCAGGTGCCACGACGGTAGCAAGGGTACGCTGGAGGTTCCCGGCAAAGATGGGGAGAAGCGAGCACTCACGGCAGTGGAGGATATCAAGTACGTAAAAAGCATCCACGGAGACATGCAGTGCGTGGATTGCCACAAGGAAATCACCGATGCTGTCGCATCGCACAAGAAAAATCCTGCCGTGGCAAAACCCAACTGCGTCACCTGCCACCAGGCGTTATGGGAAACCGTCAAAAAAGACAACCTGACCGCCGAGAAATCCCGGCTGGGCCTGGTGGTGCAGAACATCGAGGCTTATCAGAAATCCTTCCACGCCACACCCGACAAAGACGACCCCTCCCACCCCAAGGCCTATTGCGAGGATTGCCACAGCTCCCACACATTCAGCGTGCCGCCCATAGGCAGTGCAAAGCGTAGCGAATGGCACAAGGAGATTCCCAAAACCTGCGGCGAAAAGTGTCACGAAGATCAGTTCAAGAGGTATGTCAAGTCGATTCATGGCGAAGAGGTGCTCGACAAGGGCAACATCAAGGCTGCGGTATGCACCGACTGCCACACGGTCCATAGCGTCATGAATACGTCGTCGGATGCATTCAAGCTCGCCAACGTCAATGCATGCGGCGGTTGCCACAAAGAAAATTTTAAAAGTTATACCGATACCTACCATGGGCAGGTCAATCGTCTGGGCTATACCTATACCGCCCGTTGCCCCGATTGCCATGGAAGCCACGAGATCCGGGCTGTCGATGACCCAAAATCCAAAGTTTCACCGCAAAACCGGATGAAAACCTGCCAGAAGTGCCATAACGACAAAAAACCGGGCATGCACGACGCAACGCCGGGCTTTGCCTCTTTCGGCCCCCATGCGAACAGCCATGATTTCGCGAAATATCCGCAGATGTATATCGCCACCAAGTTCATGGTCGGATTGCTGATC
Source organism: uncultured Nitrosomonadales bacterium (assembly GCA_903873725.1). GTDB lineage: Bacteria > Pseudomonadota > Gammaproteobacteria > Burkholderiales > Gallionellaceae > CAIQPV01. The sequence goes on along the minus strand of CAIQPV010000037.1, from coordinate 7,167 downwards.
TTCGTCTTCGTCTTCTTCTGGGCGCATTCCGGGCTTTGGTACTACCGGGAATGGCAGGATCGCAAGGCCGGCAAGCCTGCGCACCACATCAATCTCAAAGGGCTGGAAGTCGATCACGCGAAGCAATTCAAGCGCTTCCCGTGGGGCTGGCGGCTCGCGCACCTGGTCTTTGCACTCGTTACCATGACACTTGTGCTGACCGGCACGACTGCACTCTACGCGTCGAGTTCATGGGCGCCCATCGTAGCGCAAACGGTGGGGGGACCGAGAATGGTCGGCCTGATCCACCGCATCGCCGCAGCCAGCTTCGTCAGCATCTTCCTCATCCATTTCATCTATGTGATGCAGAAGCTTTTGCGCAGCAAGACGTTCCGCTGGTTCGGCCCGGATTCGTTCATTCCGAACTGGAAGGACTTCGCCGACTGCTGGGGCATGTTCAAGTGGTTCCTCGGCAAGGGTGATAAACCCCGCTTCGACCGCTGGACCTACTTCGAGAAGTTCGATTACTGGGCAGTATTCTGGGGCGTAAATATCATCGGCTGGAGCGGCTTGATGCTGGCATTCCCGCATATCACCGCAACCTACCTGCCGGGCTGGGTGTTCAACGTAGGCACTCTGGTACATGGCGAGGAAGCTTTCCTTGCGGCCGTCTTTCTGTTCACGGTGCACTTCTTCAACAACCACTTCCGCCCCGACAAACTGCCGCCGCCGGATGTGGTGATGTTCACCGGCTCACAGTCGCTGGAAGAATTCCGCCAGGATCACCCTGCCTATTACCAGCGCCTTGTTGACTCGGGCGAATTGGAGAAGTATCTGGTCGATGCACCGGCACCGCAGATGACGCTCGGTTCAAAGATACTGGGGTTGACACTGATTACTCTCGGCTTGGGCTTGCTGGTGCTTGTCGGGGTCGGGTTCTTCGGTGGCTAGTAAATAGCATAGCTATGTCCGTAAATAGGGTTGGTTTCTATCATGGCTACTATATTCAGCAGATTATCCATGTAGTACAACCCTCCCTGGCCCTCCCCCTGCGCGGGGGAGGGAATCAGTCCGCACTAATTTACTCATGCCCGCCTCTCCCGACGTGAGCCTCGACCATATACCCAAAGCCACGCTGACCAGGCTTACGAAACTGGGCATCCACAGCCGTTTCGATCTGGTGCTGCATTTGCCATTGCGCTACGAAGATGAAACGCAATTGCAACGTATCGCGGGATTGGCACCGGGAGTTACCGTGCAGGTAGAAGGCGAAATCATCCACAACGAGGTGACTTACCGCCCGCGCCGCTCTTTGGTGTGCCAATTGCAGGATGAAAGTGGCATACTGCATTTACGCTTCCTGAATTTTTATCCCAGCCAGCAGAAGCAGCTTGCTGTGGGGAAAAAAATCCGCGCTCTGGGAGAAGCGCGCATGGGGTATTACGGCATGGAGATGGTGCATCCGAAATGCCGCTCGGCAGGCGAGGGCACGCCGCTCAAACAAGCGCTAACCCCAGTATATCCGACTACTGCCGGACTGCCGCAGGCCACGTTGACCAAGCAGATTCAATCCGCGCTCAACGAACTGGATCTGCCCGACACGCTGCCGCCAGCCTTGTTGAACCGGCTCAAGCTGCCGGGCTTCGCCGACAGCGTAAAGCTGCTGCATAATCCCCCGCCCGGCATTAACGAAGAATCACTGGCCGAACGTGCGCATCCCGCCTGGTTGCGTATCAAGTTCGACGAATTGCTGGCGCAGCAGCTTTCCATGCGCGTGCATTATCGCAAGCGGCGCAGCCGCAATGCGCCGCGTCTGCCCGCACGCCAGACCTATCCGCAACAATTGTTGCAAGTGCTGCCGTTTGCACTCACCAAGGCACAGAATAAAGTACTGCGTGAAATCAGCCGCGACCTTGAACAACCGCATCCGATGCAACGCCTGTTGCAAGGCGATGTCGGTAGCGGCAAGACTATCGTCGCGGCTCTGGCTGCTTTGCAGGCGATCGAAAACGGCTACCAGGCCGCATTGATGTCACCCACCGAAATCCTCGCCGAACAGCATTATCTCAAGCTGAGCAACTGGCTGGCACCGCTGGGAATTACACCGGCATGGCTCTCAGGCAGCATGAAGAAGAAGGATAAGCAGGCAGCCGCAGAAAACATCGCGCAGGGTGAGACACAATTTGCCATCGGTACCCATGCGCTGTTCCAGCAGCAGATTGAGTTCCAAAAACTGGGGCTGGTCATTGTGGACGAGCAGCACAAGTTCGGCGTGCAACAGCGTCTCGCGCTACGAGGCAAGGGTGACGAACCGCACCAACTGATGATGAGCGCCACACCCATTCCGAGAACACTGGCGATGAGCTACTACGCCGATCTGGATGTGTCGGTGATAGACGAATTGCCGCCGGGGCGCACACCGGTCATTACCAAGCTGGTCAGCGATGCGCGGCGCGAGGAAGTATTTGAGCGCGTAAGACAGGCCTGTCTGGAAGGCAGGCAAGCCTACTGGGTGTGCCCGTTGATAGATGAATCGGAACTGATGGATGTCGAATTGCAGACCGCCATTGAAACGCATCAGGCGTTGACTGCCGCGTTCCCGGAACTCAATGTGGGTTTGGTGCATGGCAAGTTGCCGACTTCGGAGAAGGCTGCGATGATGGCGGCGTTCAAGGCGGGCGAAGTGCAACTGCTGGTTGCCACCACGGTAATCGAAGTCGGCGTGGATGTGTCCAACGCCAGCATGATGGTGATCGAACATGCCGAGCGTATGGGGCTGGCGCAATTGCACCAGTTGCGCGGGCGCGTTGGACGCGGCGCGGCGCAGAGTTTGTGTATATTGCTATTCCAGCAACCGCTGTCTGAACTGGCGCGGGCACGGCTGAAAGTCATATTCGAGAGTACAGACGGTTTTGAAATTGCGCAGCAGGACTTGCATCTGCGCGGCCCCGGTGAACTGCTGGGCGCGCGGCAGAGCGGCGTACCCATGCTGCGCTTTGCTGATGTGAGCATGGATGCTGAATTACTGAATAGCGCACGCTCTGTCGCCGATGAAATGCTGCGTGATTTTCCCGAAGCCGCGCAGGCGCACTTGCAACGTTGGATGGCTAATAGGGATGATTACCTGCATGTCTGATTATTTCTGGCACACCTTCCTGCCCAAAATCGAAGCGGGCTACACCCCTTGGCTGCGCGACCACGGCTCGCTCACCTTGCGCATCCAGCAACGCTGTTCGAAATTCAGTGTGCGCAATATGTGCGACTGCCTGATGACCGCCGCACATGACGAAACCGCTCTGCTCGATCTGCCGCCACATCAAAAAATTTATACCCGCGAAGTCTTCCTGCTTGCGGACAATCAACCTGTAGTATTTGCCCATAGCGTGGTCGCGCCCCAACATCTGCGCGGCGCATGGCAAGCATTGCAACACTTGGGCAACCGCCCGCTGGCCGCGCTGCTATTCGCGCACCCGTTGGTGCAACGCGCACCGCTGCATTACCGGACACTCAAATCGAATCATCCACTATATCGCCGTGCAATCGTTGCGCTTGATATGTTACCTTCCAAGTTATGGGCACGTCGCTCGCTGTTCACTTTGCACGGCGCACCCTTGCTGGTCACGGAAGTGTTTCTGCCGGACATTCTGAAGTTGGACAAATGAATCTCGCCACACGTTTGCAACTCTATTTTCAATTGATGCGGCTTAACCGCCCGATCGGTATTCTCTTGCTACTGTGGCCGACACTGTGGGGGGTATGGATTGCGGGTAACGGACACCCTGCTTGGGGCATCGTCGCCATTTTCGTTCTCGGCACGGTGCTGATGCGCTCGGCCGGCTGCGTCATCAACGACTACGCCGACCGCGATTTCGACAAATATGTAAAGCGCACTCAGGAGCGCCCCATAACCAGCGGAAAACTTGCACCGGTTGAGGCGTTATGGGTTGCGGCAACACTCGCCATCGTTTCACTGCTGCTGATCATACCGCTCAATATGCTTACAAAATTGCTCTCTGTCCTGGCGGTCTTTCTTGCCTCCAGCTACCCGTTTACCAAACGTTTTCTCGCCATTCCGCAGGCTTATCTCGGCATCGCCTTCGGCTTCGGCATTCCGATGGCATTTGCGGCACAATTGAATGCAGTTCCTGCCGTGGCTTGGTGGCTGCTGCTGGCGAACATTTTCTGGTGCATCGCCTACGACACCGAATACGCGATGGTGGACCGCGACGACGACATCAATCTCGGCATTCATTCCTCGGCGCTGCTTTTCGGACAATATGATGTCGCTGCGGTAATGATCTGCTACACACTGGCCCTTGCCATCTTCGCATCAATCGGCAACACGCTGAATTTGGGTATGTTCTATTACCTTGGCTTGCTGGCTGCGGCAGGCATTGCCGCTTATCACTACACGCTGATTCGCAACCGTCAACGCGAGGCGTGCTTCAAGGCATTCCTTCACAACAACTGGTTTGGTGCGGCAGTGTTTGCCGGTATTTTTCTGGTTTACCTAACGCAATAGGAATCTTCCCATCACCCGGTAATTCGCGCCTTCCTTGTCCGGCGCAGATTGCATCAGGACAAAATCTCTTGCCCGCCACCCCACCCTACCCATCTCCGGCAATGGCTCGTCACTCCACTGTGCGTTACGAAACAGGGTGATGTGCGGTTTGTAGGAGTGAACATCAAAACGAAAATGATGCTTGTACAGGCGTTCCTCCAGATCGTGAACCAGTTGTGCCAACTGTGGTGGCACCATGCTGGGCGCGGCATAGATAATGTGGTTGTGCCCCCAGTAGCATGCCGTATCGAAGACAACATCAAAAGATTTCCCGCTCACCTCTTGCGCTGCCAGTTGCAATGCTTCCAGCCGATCCACTTCAACATCGCCCAGAAACACCAATGTGGCATGCAGGGTGTCGGCGCGCATCGCGCGTCCTCCGCAAGTTGCTTTCAGGCAGGTCTGCCATGCTGATAAGGCGGAGCGCTCCGCTCCATCGGGCCACAGGGCAAAAAATACGCGGGTGGTTTTGTTTTCCGTAGGCTTGTTCATCCGTTGTAGCTTAATTACTAATCCCCGAACGGATTCAATAACGGCACGTTGAACCGTTCAAAATCACGAGTATTTCTGGTGACGACCGTGAGCTTATGCACAATGGCAGTGGCTGCAATCATGGCATCCTCATAAACAGTATTCGATTGCCGATGCATCAGTTTCGCCCAAACTCGAAAAGTTGCAGCATCCATCGGCAACACATTATAAGTGGCGGCTGCCTGATCAGCCCATGTTTCAATTTCCGCCGCCTTGAATACATCCTGATCCCGCGTTATCTCGATGCCAGCTTGTATCTCGCCTAGTGTCACCGCACTGAGATGAAGGTCTGCGTCGGCTACCGTTTCAATCCACGCAACCACGGCTCCGTGCGGACGAATCTTGCGAAGCTCCGAAACAGTATTGGTATCAAGCAGAAACATTACAGCATTGTCGCAGGGCGACGCTTGGCCGGTTTGCGCTGAGGCAATTTCAGGTCGGCACGTCCAATGTCTGAAAGCAGCAACGACTTAAGCGATGGACGCGCTGAATTGCTCAAGCGTTTCCATTCGGCGATGGGAACCAGTACGGCAGTTTCCGTTCCGCGCCGGGTGACCAGTTGCGGCCCCTCGTTGACACAGGCATCCAATAACTCGCTGAAACGCGCTTTTGCGTCTTGTACAGGCCATGTGTTCATGGTGGTACCTCATTAAACTAGTCAGATGACTAGTTTAAAACAATTAATAAGGACAAACAACCATTGTTTTGACCAGCGTGCTAACGCGTTAGTAAATGGGTATCCGCGCAGCCCAAGCGCGGGGCGAGAATCTTGGCCTGAGCGACGACGAAGTGACCTTCGACGGTGCACTGGAAACCAGCGACAGTGCAGTGCCGAAATTGGGCGACGAGACTTTGAAAAAAGGGTATCCGTGATTTGTGGTTGTTTAAGATTTGTGGTTAAAGTCTCAAAACGACCCGCCGCGGTCCATAATATAGAGACTTTTGAGTGACCGTTATCCTGCACATAAGAGTCATTGAAACTGGGGTAAATCAAGGGTGGTATCTGTCCGTTGATCACCCACTCCGGTCATAGCTCTGAACGAATTCGTTGCCGCAAACTGGACATTGGCCAATTCACACAATCGACCCACTTGGGACAGCGGTATTGGAATAATTGGATACCATGTGACTAACTTTAGTCCTCAACGATTTATAGCGGCACAAGCGGAATTACCCGGTATCCTCCAGTACTGTTGGATGTCTGAGGGAAGTTACCCAATACATATATTCCAGTGAACGATGTCTTGGCACCGTAGTTCTGGGTAGAAAGAAGCTCCGTCAGTCTCTCAGCAGAAGTGACACCAGGTGGAACTTCAATTAAAAGTATAGTGTTTTCGCCGTAACGCTTTTGTTCCTTCTCTGCAATACGATTGATAATCTCTGAGGCCAAGGTTTTATCTGAGTTTACTCCCGCCCAGTTGTCAGGTGCATCTATTGCACCACGAGCTACCTTCCACAGAAACTCTGCATGTCTCCCATCGTAATAAGCAGCAGTAATTTCAACGAATAGTTCCCTTCCTCGGTAGGAATAAACCAAGTCTGGTGCACGATCTGCCCTGCGGATAAATGAACAGGATGCCCCCGACGATTGGCTCAACCAATCAGCGAAACGATCACCTACTCCTTGCTCAAATTGTAGTTGTACTGAGTCCATGGGCGAGGTTCAATACGATGAGACAGAGTTCAGGGTGGTGCTCAATTTGTTATTGGACTCAGTCATGTTCCACTCCCGCAAGAACAGCGCCTAGGAATTTTATTGCCTCCTGCCTATCTTCCTTGGCAAACAAGATGCTTTGCTTGCCAGATTTGAGTAAATTGAGTTCTCCCCTCAAAAATTGGTACAGATTCTTCTTCCTCAACTTTGATTTGCAGCGAGACCATTTTGTTATGAGTTGTTGAGTATTGGCATCCAATGCAGGTCGTTCATTAATGAATTTACCTGGGAAAGGGTCAGGGTTCTTGCCACACGATTTATCAACAATATCTATAAAAACAGGGTGATATGACATAGCTTGATTGAGCCCCATATCAGACAGTGAAACATGGTCAATTTTGTAAATATCAGAAGCTGGAGTTTCGTTCATTTTATCAATGAT
>CAIQPV010000036.1 GCA_903873725.1 uncultured Nitrosomonadales bacterium | reverse complement strand
GCTCGACATCCCCGACCATCGCAGCCGCCCCGCCTTCCGCCTGCGCATACGCGGCAGCCAGAGCCTTGTCGAATACCTCCGGTTGTAACATCGTGGCGCTCAGCGGCACGCCCAGTACGCGCTGCACTTCGGCCAACGCCTCGGCCGCCGCATCCGCGCGCACCTGCACTTCGGCGCCGTCCGGCGTAAAATTCGCCAGCAACACGCCTTTTGCCTTGGCGAAGGGGTAGGGAATTTTCCTGGAAACTTGCCGGTCAGGAAGAGGGGCTGCGAGCTGTTCCATGGCGAAAAGTTATGGCTTCCCCGCAACGGGCGATGCGGGCATCGAAGGCTGCGGCAATTCCTGCTTCAAGTCGAGCGGAGGAACTACCGGTGCCGGCATGGTCGGCAACAGCGGGCTCGATTGCATCTGGCTCTTCTCCTGCACCCCGCGCAAATATTCGTAGCGGCTCTGTGTCAACCCATGCGAATCTTCTGCGGTACGCAATATATAAGGGCGGAGGAACACCATCAAATCTGTCTTGGTACGCGTTCTGGAATCATAGCGGAACAAACTTCCCAGCCAGGGAATATCTCCCAGAAACGGCACTTTGGTTTTAGAGTTGCTGACCGAATCCTGAATCAACCCGCCCAGCACGATGATCTGCCCATCATTCACCAGCACAATGGATTCCAGCGAGCGCTTGTTGGTCGTTACTCCGGCGGAGCTGGTGAGGGTGGTCGCATCCACGCTGGACACTTCCTGATAAATCTGCAGCTTGATCGTACCCCCTTCGGATACCTGCGGCTTGATCTTCAGGGTCAACCCCACATCCTTGCGCTCGATGGTCTGGAACGGCGTCGCAGTGGCTGTGGTGCCCGTCTGTGCATAGCTCCCGGTGATGAAAGGCACGTTCTGACCGACGATGATTTTTGCCTCCTCATTATCGAGCGTGAGCAGGTTGGGCGTGGAAAGAATATTCGATTTCGTATCGGTTTCCAGGGCGCTCGCCAGCATCCCAAGATTAAGTATCGGCGTCGTCGAACCTGGAAGCGTGATGGTTCCGTTGGTAATGCCGATATTCAGCCCCTGCCCCAAACTGCTCAGGCTGGTTGCAGCACTGATGATATTTCCCGTAGTGCCGAAATTCGTCCCGCCGATAACCTGCGTCCCCGAACCGTTGACGCCGCCCAAAGCCTGCCACTGAACGCCGAATTGCGCCGCCTTGTCGGCCTCCACTTCCACGATCAGCGCCTCCACGTACACCTGCGCCCGGCGCACGTCGAGCTGTTCCACCACCGCCCGCAAATTATTGTAAATCGGCGTCGGCGCGGTAATGATCAGCGCGTTCGACGGCACATCGGCCTGCACCATCCCGCCGCCGGTCGGCGCGGCAGAAGCAGCAGCACCGGTGGCAGCGGCGGCAGGAGCAGAAGTGTCACCGGACATCACCGAACGCAAAGTTTGTGCAACCTTCGACGCCTCGGCATTTTTCAGATATATCACATGCATATTTCCCGGCACGGTGGTCTCGACATCGAGCTTCTCCACCAGATCGCGCACGCGCGCCACGCGCGCCGGATTGTCCGTGCTCAGCAATAAACTGTTAGTCCGTGCATCCGTGGTCAACGTAAAACGCTGGCTGGCATCCGTGCCGCCGCCGGTCGGGGCAGCGCCCCCGCCCTGAATCAGGCGATTGATCGTTTGCGCCAATTCCACGGCGGAAACCAGCTTGACCGGGATGACAATGGGCGCTTCCGCACTCGGCTGGTCGATGGATTCCACGATCTGTTCGATGCGTTTAAGGTTGCTCGCATAATCCGTCACCACCAGCGTGTTGCTGTTGGGATAAGCCGTCACAATGTTGTTCGGCGCAATCAGCGGGCGCAGGATAGGCACCAGTTGCGTCGCCGATTCATATTTCAACACATAGACCCGCGTCACCAGCTTGTCGCCCGAACCCTGTATATCGCTTGAGGCGCCGATGTACAGTTTGGCATCCGCTTCCGGCATCACCTTGGTTATCCCGCCCGATTCCACCGACGCGAAACCCTGCAAACGCAAGGCCGAAAGCAGAATGTCATAAGCCAATGAAGTCGGTATCGGTGTGGATGAAACGATATTGATGGTGCCTTTTACACGTGGATCAATCAGAAAATTGCGCCCGGTAATATGCGACACCGCCTTCACCACCTCGTCAATGTCCGCGTTCACGAAGTTGAGCGACACCTTCTCTTCCTGGGCCCCCATGACCATGGGAGAGAAAATCAGCGCGCAGCAAAACAGCGCCCTCACGACCCGCGTAATGCACATATGTCCCATCGAAAAATACCCGGTTGTTCTCATTCCAAATTATCCCTTACGCGCCCGCATTCATCTTTGCCCAGGCACCACGCCCACCCCGGATGCCGCCGCCGGTTTCACTTCCAGCTCCACGCGCTGATGCACACCGGCATGCTCCAGCAGGACATAATCAGGGTGGGCCTCCAATAGTCTGGTTCCCGGAACCACTTCTTCCCCGACAACCACCCCCACCTGCTTCTTTTCATCCAGTTTCAACACCGCAAATCCCGGTTGCCCGATTCTTGCGGCGAACACGCCAACCAGGTGCACATTCGGCAGCGCCGTTCCCTCCGAAGCGGCGACCCCGGAAGCGGGAGCCAACGTAACCGCCACCCCGAACAATCGCCCTGCCTCCGGCGTTGCCCCCTGCTCCGGCACCACGGCAACCGCAGTCGCGTGGGGGGCAAACAAAAGCCAGCTCCACCTTGCCAGCAGCACCCCGAGCACCAACGCACCCAGCACACGCCAAAGCTGCCGCGAAAGCGAAATGGCAGCCGATGCCGTTTCACCTCCCGCCCCGATTGATAGCCAACGCAAACGCATCATGTTCCCTTTTTCTGGGTGCGCAGTATACACAACCCCGCCATCCGGCGGCGTAGCCATTTGACGACCGGATTAATCCGGGAGCTTATACGACCGCCTAAGGAGTCACCAAGGACTTGAATTTTGCCGAGCTGACAAGTTTACCGATCAAATCCTGAACAGCGGGGAAAAATGCGTCGGCGGTTTGCCGGCATGCCTCATCGGACAATAAACCGCTGGTGAATTCGTAATGTTCCGAAACAACGCTCGATTTCCCGTTCGAAGATTTGATACGCAAACCGATGTCCCACGAGCCTTTCAAGGCGCTTTTCATGGATTGCATGGTCATGCTGTCCGAAGGCACTGAAGAGAAGGAAAGCGTCTCAACAACCCCGGAAAGAGTAATTACGGGCGTTTTGTCATCAAACACCCCGGCAACTTTCAGTTCATCGGAAAAAGCTTTTTGAATGTACGACTCAAAGCTTACATCCCCGGGCAGCAAAATATGGTGTTTGACCCGGCAAGTGTTGTCGAAATCAGCAACATCCAATCTGAACGGTGCAACATTAATATTGCTTGCGCCAACTCCCTTCAGGGCGGCAACATTATCTGCCGAAACACTATAACGCTGCGGCATGTAAGACGAACAGGCACTCAGGATAAATGCGGAAAATATGAAGACAATCTTTTTCATGCAGCTACATGCTCCAAATAAAAATAAAAAAAGGTAAACCCCGATCCTTCCGGTTCGATCCAATTGCCGGGAGAATATTGCGAAAGGATACCAGAGTCCGGCCCCGAACAGCGCAGAATGTGCTGCCCTTGATAACTAAACTTGCTTTACCCGATTTCCTTTCCCCCAGCGGGGGACAGAACTTCTCTAAGCGAGTATTGCGTTAAATCCAAATAGTAGTCCTTTCCAGCAAAACGATTACACATAAACCGTTCGGCCTGAGCTTGTCGAAGGCTTGTTTTAGCAAGAGAAAACGGTTCGACCGGCTCACCGCGAACGGTAACTGTTTTGCTGGAACAGTTTAATAGTCCACTAGCGTCGTCATTTCCTGTCACCCTCGCGAAGGCGGGTGACAGGAAATGACCAATTTTTGGTCTAATTTGGATTATCTTGGTTAAAAACCGTTTGGTAAAAACACTCTGAAATTTCAACGGACTATTCTGTAATTTTGCAAATGCGAATTTACCCAATTTTTGCCAAAAATCTTCGAAAATGATGAGATTTGATGTATTAAAATTTTAAATAAACTACCAACTTTATTTAAATGTTATTTTAAATTAAATATTGATTTTTTTTAAATAATTAAAGGTCG
>CAIQPV010000035.1 GCA_903873725.1 uncultured Nitrosomonadales bacterium | reverse complement strand
TCGATCTGGGGGCGATCGGCAAGGGGTATGCCATTGACCGTGTAATGGATATTGTGCGTGATCATGGCGTTGAATCTGCGTTGCTGCACGGAGGCGGCAGCACTATATATGGCCTTGGTGTTCCGCCAGATGGTGACGACCGAGGTTGGGCTATCACATCCAGGCTCCCAGAAGGCTCGGATAGTCTTCAGATAGAGCCATTCTTCCTGCATGATTTGGCAATTTCCGTCTCGGCGCCGCATGGTAAATCATTCGAGGTTGATGGAAAGCAGTATGGTCATATTATTGATCCGCGCGATGGCCAGCCTGCAAACCGCTGTTTGTCTGCTTCGGTAGTTTCAGCATCAGCCACAGAGACCGATGCACTCACAACCGCTCTTGTTACCCTGGGGCCGGGTTGGCTGCCGGAATTCAGGGCACTGTGGCCAAACGCTACCGCATGTGTTGTTTTCGACACAGACTCGGGAGAACGTCGAATACTGCGAACCGACAGCATGGAAGAGGTAAACAATGCTTGACGCAGGTAAAGCAGGCTCGGTTGCCATCATTGCCGCTTTTGTCCTGTTTATCTTTTGGGCGAAAACCGAGTGGGGCCGCCGATACTTGGCGGAGATCCTTGGCGACCCAAAGCCAGCAAAGCGCACTAAAAAGAGGTCGGCGCCGGGGCAAACAGCGTCTAGGACGTCAGCCAGAACTCGAAGCCCACGCAACAACACCTCTGCATCCAAGAGCAAACCTGCAACGAAGCGTAACGCAAAGTAGCCTGTTAATGATCTTAGCGCTTTGCGGGCTTTTTGTTAAAGGAATCTGGATCGATCGGCATAGGCATTGTACGACCGGCGGGTGGGTCCGATGACGTCGTTATAAATACCGCGTCGATCCCAAAGGAGTACCGACCGGTCGCCGGCGCTCGCCCTGTAACATAAAATGCAATCGTATTTGGGCCAGATTCTAATGTGGCGGATCCGAGCAGTATCCATCCAAACTTGTCATTGGCATAAAATGGGCCGCGTGGATTGGGGTCAGCAGGCGGTCGCCGCTGGCCATCCCTCATGGTCCATTGGAAAGGGGACACGTCTGCTGCAGGCGGCGTGGCCGACACCCAAATATTGTATTTACCCGGCGCAATGATATTAAACGGATAGTGCACCGCATATTCGCGCGGCGGATTATTGTAGTTGGATATCCGAAGGTATTTGTTTCCGCTAGCGCCGTTTAGCTTTGGAGCGTCGTCGAAGGTTGATGAAGAGTAGTTTTCGCCTTCAATCCAGATATATGCGCCTGTATCCATGAGCAATCGGTCAATGCCGCTTCGTGCAGAAGAGTTGGCAAGCCCATAGTTGCTCTTAGCAAACTCAAGACTTGATTCAGAAATCGCAACTCTTGCCGCTTCTGAAGCCTGAGATTTTACTGTACGTGTATATATGGCAAGGCCCTGCAGTTGCTTTATAGCATCATCAGCAGCATCAACTGGAGTTATTGCAGGCTGATCCCCAATCGTGAAGATCAAAGGGTTTTTATCCGGAAACGTTACTGAAAAGAGGCTCTTATTGGTTTGAAACAGTTTTACGGGAACGGGCGCACCTGTTACTGTCCGTACCGAAATCAGTTTTGGCGCTACAGCAACAAACTTAATATCCTTCTTTTCTTTACCCGCGGTCAGGCAACTCAAGGCTGTTTCTGCCGGGTGCCCTGCAGTCGCGTGAATAGTGTATCCCACTAGGGTTGGCCACCAATCGACGAATTCACCAGAGACAAACCTTGGGGTCCAGTTTACACCCGTAGTACCTATCGGTCCTATTACCGCGGGGCCAGGATCATCAATGGGAAAAGGCAGGCTAAGGG
>CAIQPV010000034.1 GCA_903873725.1 uncultured Nitrosomonadales bacterium | reverse complement strand
TCGAAAAGCACAAAACGGCAGCGATGGCTGAACGGGTCTGTCGTTCCCGAGTAAAGTGTCATCATGGCGCGGCTCACCCTTTTATCAGGTGATCGCGACGCATCGCCTCACGCACCAGAACGAAGCCGAGTGAAGCCAATACTGCGATAACCACGATGGCAGTCAGGACTGGAATAGTACCGGTTCCATTGATCCCTGAAATCCAGGTATAACGTTCGAACAGCGTACCCAGAATAATACACACTGCAACCGCCACAGTTGCCTGCGGCTTATGGCGTGTCACCGGGAAGCACAAAGTAACAAATGGAATCACAAACTTCAGTGCAATCATCGACCACCACAGCACACTATAATCACCATCCTGCATTGCGTCCACGCGGTCGCGTTCATCGGCAAAGTTGCCGTACCAGATAGTCAGGTATTGTGCGAAGAATGTGTACATCCACAGCAGGGTGAATGCCAGCATCATCTGCGCCAGATAGTTGTATATGTATTCCTCGATTTTCTTCACCAATTTCCCTTTTGTGTTCAGCACATAAATCCAGATTAACAAAAAAGACAGGAACATGCCAAAATTGCTGACCAGATTCTGCATGCCATAAATCGCACTATGCCACGAAGGGCGCAATGTCATTTCAAAGTCCCAGGCAATCATGGTGGCGTAAAGCACGGCGAAAAAAGGGATCCAGCATGCTACACGGTGGAATTTCAGGCTGTCTACTTCGCTACGATGGCTCAATTTCTGGCGATGGATGAACAGTCCCCATATGCCCACAATGGCAAGCAAACCGAACATTTCACGGGCTGCCACCAACTCTATCGTATACCATCCTGGCATATGCACGTCTTCGCCGTTTAAGATGTGGCCCACCCAGGGAAAGGTGTGTTCGCCCCCCACCAACAATATCCCCAACAGCACAAAAGATAATAAAAACAATGCATACAGAGAAACCGCCAGATCACGTATCTGATCACGCCATTTTGCACCCACAAGGTACAGCACGGCGCACAATGTAACGCCACTCATCGCCAGATAAGTCACGATAACAAAGCTGGCAGTCAAAACCGACCAATTGCTGTAAGACATTTACGCTCTCCCCCTTATTATTTTGCTGAAGTTGCGGCCTGTGTAGCCGACACCTGTTTCAGCCCCTTGCGCACGTAATTGACAATATTCCAACGCTCCGTAGCTGATAAGTCATACGCATACGGGGGCATGATTGCACCGCCAAATGTCATCATGCCAAAAATATGTCCATCCGGTTTTGCCGCCAGATCGGCTGATGTTAAATCGAATGGCCTGAGTATCAACTTGGCGCCGACATAACCATCGCCGGTGCCGGACTTTCCATGACACGGCACACAGTAAATTGCAAACAGTTGGGCACCCTTTTGAACTGATTTTTCGTCGGCAGGAATCGGGTTCGGTAGTTTGAGTGCCGCCTCCATATCTTTCACAGCTAATGTAGTCCCCGGAACCGGAACCGAACGCGCGGGAAACGGTTTCATTCCCGGATTGGCAGGATCAACACTTTCTTGCGGCTTCACGCTGATCTGGTTCGCCATGTCCATCGACCATGGCCAAGCCTGAGCCAGCGCAGGCGCCAGCAACAATGCAACTGCTAAACTTAGTCTCTTCATTTTCCCGCCTCTTCCTGAATCTCCAGTGCCTGATGTTTGGTGAAAATCGATCTGAGCGTCGCCGCTGAATTGTCGTCTACCCTCACCAGCAATCCAATCTGATCTGTTGATACTTTCGCGCTGTAAAGCGGTGAACGTCTTGCCGGTAATCCGGCGCAAATCAGAAAACCCAGCACAGTGATATATACCCCACCAAGAATGAACATCTCGTAGGTCAGCACGAAGTCGGGAGGGAACGGTACGATCGGCTTGCCGCCCTTCATCTGCGAATAAAAATTAGCCTGCGATCCGGCAATCAGAAAGAAGGCCAGCAACCCGCCTGACAACGCACCTATCAGCGTAAACCATTGCACATTGACCGGCTTGTGGCCCAGAAATTCCTCTACCTCTGGATGCTCAATCGGTGACTTGACCACCAAATCATCGGCTGCATTAAAACCCTTTATCTCGGAGTTACGCAATTCCCTGACGACCGCTTCGGCTTCGTCAAAGTTGTTATACAGAGCCAGCATATGGCGTTTGCTCATAATTAATGCCCCCCTTCGAGGCCAAGTTCTGCCTTCTTCGTTGCCAGACTGCGGTGGTAAACCATTTCTTTCACCTCATACATGGAGACGGATGGGACAATCTTGCAGAACACCATAAACAGCAAAGTAAACCAGCCGAAGCTACCGAATACGATCCCCCATTGCACCAGAGAAGGCCAATAGTGTGTATCCATGGTCCACGGGTAATAGCCATGCGAGAATGTAGGTGTAACGATCATCCAGCGTTCCAGCCACATGCCAAGATTGAGCAGCAGGGACACCGCGAACATGATAGGAATGCTGGTCTGCCAACGCTTGACCATCATCGTGAAAGGAACCACGGAACCGCAGAAATTCATCGCCCACCAGAACGGCGCAAAGCGACCGGTGGCTTTATCGATCAATACGGCCTTGGCAACTTCATCATGGCTGTACCATACCGAAGCGAACTCGATCAAGTTCAGGTAAGTCCACACCATCGCAATCGCGAAGGTCAGGCGCACTGTCTTCTTCAGAATCGGCATGGTCATGTATTCTTCGAACTTGAACACATAACGCAGGATAATGAACAGTGTAATGATCGCTGCGCAACCTGAATACAAGGCACCTGCAACAAAGTACGGCGGGAATGAGGTGACGTGCCAACCCGGTTGTTGCGACATCGCGAAGTCGGACGCCACGATTGAGTGCACCGATACCGCCAGCGGAATCAGGAAGCATGCCACCGTCAAATAAGTCACGCGAAAGTTGCGCCACTGACGATCAGTACCTTCCCAGCCCAAAGCCAGAAGGGTGTACAGATTCTTGCGCCAGCCCGGATGAATATTGTCGCGGCAGATCGCAAAGTCCGGAATTGAACCGACGTACAAGAAAATAACCGACGAACTCAGGTAGGTGAAAATCGCCATGGCGTCCCACAACAACGGGGATTGGAAATTAGGCCAAGTCCAGCGCTCATTCGGGTAGGGAACCGCATAGTAGAACTGCCAAAGGCGCCCCAAGTGCACCATCACGAACAATCCCGCCGTCATCAGCGAAAAGGTGGTCATTGCTTCGGCAAAGCGATAAATCGGCTTGCGCCAATCGGCATGCATCAAGTGCAAAATCGCTGACAGCAACGTACCGGAATGGCTCATGCCGATCCAGAAGATGAAGGTGGCAATATACAATCCCCAAACATTGGGATTATTCAGGCCTGCCACACCCATGCCCATTTGGTACTGATACACCTCACAGCCAACTCCCACGCCAAACATCATCAATGCAACGAAGACAATGACCCAAAACAATGGACGCGGGTTTTCCAAACTCTTGAGCACATCCTGATTAATATGCGCCCAAGCTATGTCTTCGCGGATATCTTTTCCCATTTTCTCTTTCCCCTTTTATGCCTTAGACGTCGCTTTCGCGAACCCGCTCCAGATACATCACCGACGGATAGGGCCGAAGCTCTTCAAAAATGCGATAGCCGCGCAGATTGTTGCCCGGCTTCACATCTTTTTCCTGTTCTTCTTTAATCAACTCTACCTGCTGTTGCTCCCATTGTTTGGCCACTCTGGATTCAGGATCAAACAGGTTGCCGAAAGAAATGGCATTGGTCGGACAAGCTTGCTGGCAGGCAGTCTGCACATCGCCATCATGTATCTTGCGCCCCTCGGTTTTTGCGTTATTCCTCGCGGTATAGGTACGTTGTTTGCAGAATGTACATTTCTCCATGACACCCTTGCCGCGCACCGTCAAGTCGGGATTGAGCTGTTGCTCCATCGGAGCCGGCCAGACGTTCTCTGTGGTTGGATAGTCGTACCAGTTGAAATAGCGCACCTTGTACGGGCAATTCGCAGAGCAATAACGAGAACCGATACAGCGGTTGTAAATCTGCGAATTCAGGCCATCTTCGGTGTGATTGGTAGCGCCAACCGGGCAGACTGTCTCGCATGGTGCAGCCTCGCATTGCTGGCACAGCATGGGCAGGAACTGCGCGCCCTGGTTGGGAACCTCGCGTTTATCCTCGTCCCAGTAACGTTCAATACGCATCCAGTGCATAGCCTGACCGTGGGAGTATTTTTCCTTGCCAACCACCGGCAGGTTGTTCTCGGCGTAACATGCCACGCTACACGCATTGCAACCGGTGCAGGCATCCAAGTCTATGGACATTGCCCACTTGATTTCGGAAGGATAAGCCTCCCAATCGGGATGCCCCTTGTCCCCGACCGGATGGGTATGGCGAAACTTCGACCAGTTCTCTAATAAATTGGAAACAGACACTTGTTAGACCTCCTTCGAAAGATCGACCTTGTCGGACGATACCTTGACCGCGATTTTTGGCCGCCCCAACTGACTGCCGCCGTTTGGCCCCTCTTCTTTCACAATCACCACGCGCTTTCCAGTCTTGCTGATCCTCACGTTGGTTTCGTTGATTGCCAGTTCACCTGTTTCTTTATCGAATAACGGGTCAAGAATCTTGAATACGTTGGCACCGGTACCTTTGGCATAACGTCCCATTGCTTCATGTCCATATCCCAGCGGCATGGAAACCGCGTCTGGATGGATGCCGGGGAATAGATAAGCTTGCGATTTAATGGAACCACTTAGAGAAGTCACCTCAACGATATCGCCTTCAACAATACCCAATTTTGCTGCTGTTTTCGGATGGATCTCAACCCAGGAATCCCAAACCACAGTAGTCAAGGGATCAGGAGACTCTTGCAACCAGGATAGATTGGCATGACGTCCGTCACGCTGGCTGGGTGATACCGAGGGAATCAAGCGCAATGGATAGGCACCTTCTGAAGCTTTCGTAGCCGGCAATGACAAACCCGCTACCGTAGGCTTGCCTGAAAGACTGCCTGCCGTACCCGGCAATTTGACCATAGCCTTGCCTAATGTCTCGTTCCAGAATGCATCGTCATCCGCACCGGCACCGCCAAGCGCTGCCTTGTTCTGCACGAACGCACCGCGCAGGTAGGAATAGAAATCCTCATACGCTTTGTACTGATCTGCATGACGCTGTTTGAGCAATGCCAAGAGAATGTCGCCCACACCGCGCGTGTTCGGGTATAGATTTTCCATCAGCGGTTGTTGAATACTCAATTGCGGTTCGGGCATATATTCGGGTACGGAAGAACCCCAATCTTCGAGCGCCGAATCAAGCGGCAGCACCAGATCCGCCTCCATCGCAGTCTCGTCAAGATAGTGCGCCAATGCCACCTTGAACGGAACTTTATTCAAATTGTCTTTCAGCTTCAAACAGTCTGGTGCAGTATAGACCGGGTTGACGCCGTAACTGAACAACACCTTCAACTTGCCCATTGCCATGACGTCGTTAAGATCATTTAATGCCAAGCTATTGCCTGTGGTCGGTGTAAGTTGAGCAAACTGCACATTTGCCGGCGCGTCCATGGTTTTACCAACATTGCCCAACACTTGATTCAACAACGCGATGGCGGCTGCATTCTGCGATCCGTGGGAATAACCTTCAGCGGCACTGCCCGCCAATACCAAGCTTGGGCTGCGCGCTTTCAACAATTCAGTCAGGCCGAGAATCTGCTCGGCACTTACCCCTGTGTCCTTGCTCACACGATCCGTGGTGTAATCTCGCGCGGCTGCGGCAACATCTGCAGGCACTCCGACACCCAGCGCGTTGATAATGCCCATTGCGAGGATGCCTTCAGTACCCGGACGAATAGGAATCCAGCGATCCGCATTGGCACCGGTCAATGTCATCTTGGACTCGATCTGCACCAGCACACCGCGTCCCTCAGGGCGATTTCCTTTGCGGAACTGCGCATACTGCTGCGAGAAATGCACAGGCGATACCCATGCCCCCAAGAAGTCTGCGCCAAAGGAAACAATCACTTTAGCTTTATCCAGATGCAGGCGGGGCATTTCCACACCGTAGGCTTTTTTGTTGCTGGCGCGCACAACTGCAGGCGAAACAGCCTCATAAGCGTAGTGATTTTTTGAACCCAGAACATCTAGGTAATTTTTCAGCAGCACTTTCACATGCCCGCTCACACCGCCGGTCAAAAAGGCTATTTCCTCACCTTTCAATCCATTAAGCTTGTCATTGATTGTTGCAAGCGCCTTTTCCCAAGTGATATTCTCAGTTGTAGTGCCCGCGCGCAGCAAAGGCTCGGTTACACGGTCAGGATTGTAATGCGCCTGCACCCCGGCCTGCCCCAAACCACACATTTTGCCGCGATTAATGCTTGAGGCTGGATTGCCTTCGAGCTTTAGCACACGCCCTTCACGCACACGCCCTTCAATATTGCAGCCCGCATCGCATTGCGCACAGGTCGAGTTGTAATAAACCCCAATGCTGGGAATCTGGTAATCGGTAGGTTCCACATACGAAACCACCGTTTCCTTGCCGTTCTCAATTGAGGTATTGCCGCAACCGCTCAACGCAACCGCAGTACCGCCCCACCCCAGCACCTTCAGAAAATCCCGTCGATTAAAACCGTTTTCAATCATCACAAAACCCTCTTTGAAATCTTGCTCGTCATGGACAGCATGCCGCTTACTTGTGGCACGTGAAGCAATCGTTCGGACCATGTGTTGTCTTGGTCGAAGTTGCGTCTACCAGATGGTCCTTCTGGTGGCATTCAGCACACCAGCCCATGGTCAGCGGCTTCTGGCGCCGTCCAACCACCAACGTCTTGACGTCGCCGTGGCAATACCCGCATGCTTCCTGCACCGGCTTGCCCCTGCTGGAAAACAAACCGCTGAACGTGGCGCTCGTGATTGAAACGTACAAAATCCGGCAAATCGTGTACTTTCTTCCAGGGTATCGGCTTTTTGGCTTCCCAATATTCGAAGAGCTTCTTGATACGGGGAGATTCCTTCACCGACTCGATGCTCTGGTGACATCCGATACATTTCCGCAACGGCGGGATACCCGCCACCATGCTACGCCGGGCATAGGTATGGCAATACATACAGTTGATTTCCATCCCTCCCGTCGCCGGTTTGGATGGATCGGCATCGTCCGCCGGGTTGTGCAATCCGGCATGGCGATTATGGGGAAATTCGATAGGCTGCTCGATTTGCGGACCCAAATCGTCGGCGGTAGTAATTGGCTGCGGAGCATCGGTAGCATAACTACCGACAGCGACAAACAATCCCGCAAGCAAAATGGATAAATTTAAGAAACGGTGCATCGTAAGTGGCTCCCCCAGCAAAACATTTAGACACCCGGCAAACAAAATCAGACGCTCGACCGGGACAATGCCGACATGCATTACAAAGCTACAACGGATTAATTAAACGCGGTGAGATCGCCATTTATTTTTTAATTTTATTAGTATTTTTATTTAGTGTAAGCCAGACCGCGAGGTATAGGCGCGACAACACGGCTACCATGATGTCCATTTTGAAAAATAAAGTCAACACCGCATCCGAAGACCTCCTTAATGTGCTGTCATAAAAACATTATAAAACAAAAAGTTACATTGTTTTCTTATATATAAAAATATTATTTCAGAACGACAGAATAAATTGTCAACTAACACAATATCAAAAGTCGATATGAAAAGCTTACTGGTGCCACTGCATAAATCCACTTGCAAAGTTGCAACTGACTGAAACAAAGTTCCAAATCCGGGTAGGGTATAATTACAGCACTTTTTTCGCCGCATCCCTGATGAATATTTTTTACGAAGAAGACGGCTCTTTCAAAGTCGGCAGCGTACTTACCGACAACACCTCTTCTTTGCAGGTGGAAAATACTCACGGCAAACGCAGCAAGATCAAGTCAGTTAATGTGCTGCTTCGCTTTGCACAACCGAGCTTGACCGAATTCATGTTGCAGGCGGAGGGAGTTGCATCGGACATAGATGTCGAATTTCTCTGGGAATGCAGCCCGCCGGATGATTTTAGTTTCACTGCACTTGCCACCGAATATTTCGGCCATGCGCCGAATCCCATCGAAGCGGCAGGCGCTTTGATACGTCTGCATT
Source organism: uncultured Nitrosomonadales bacterium (assembly GCA_903873725.1). GTDB lineage: Bacteria > Pseudomonadota > Gammaproteobacteria > Burkholderiales > Gallionellaceae > CAIQPV01. Next base: position 3,491 of record CAIQPV010000034.1, on the reverse strand, counting down.
CCTCGCCGATGCACTTTTACAAGAAGGGGAAGGGACACTACAAGGCTGCGCCACCTGAGGCGCTCAAAGCTGCACTGGCCAGTGTCGAGAGAAAGCGTTTGCAGACAGCCTTACAGACCCGATATACAGATGAGCTGATCGCTTTCAAGTTGCCGAATGAATTTGCCGGCAAGCTGCCACAACTTCTGTATAAACCCGACCGCAATACGCTCGAAATGAAGGCACTGGAAGCAGCCTGCGACACCACTCATTTATCCGTCGCACAATTGCTGCAACGCTGTGGCGCGATTCCTTCGACGCACGCTTACCACTTGCAGCGCTTCCTGTTTGAGTACTTTCCGCATGGTATCGGGTTTCCAGAAATCACCTTGGAGGCACTTTCTGAATTGCCGCTGGCTGAAGCTAATGCTTTCAGCATCGATGATGCCACTACCACGGAAATCGATGATGCCTTTTCGGTAATACAGCTTGCCAATGGAAATTGGCGCATCGGCATTCACATTGCCGCACCCACCCTGGGCATACCGCCCGGTTCGCCTTGCGACACCATTGCAGCACAACGCCTGTCGACGGTGTACATGCCGGGGGACAAGATCACCATGTTGCCGGACAGCGTGGTGCAAACCTTCACCTTGGAAGCAGAAAAGAAATGTCCTTCACTTTCAATGTATCTTGAAGTGGATGGCTTGTCTTTTGCCGTGGTTAACACGGAAAGCCGCATAGAATACGTTCATATCGCCGCCAACCTTCGTCACGACACTCTCGAACCGCTTTTCAACGAAGATGCGCTGGCCGCTGGCAAACTGGATTACCCTTTTGCGCCCGAACTCAAGTTGCTGTGGAACCTTGCGCGGAAGCTTGAAACAGTACGGGGCAAATCTGCTGACAATAGCGTGCAACAGGTGGACTACAATTTCAACGTGCGAGATGACCACATCACCATCAGCGCACGCCTGCGTGGGTCACCGATAGACAAGGTGGTATCCGAGTTGATGATTTTCGTCAACAGCGAATGGGGCAAGCTGCTTGCGGCGCACAACGTGGCGGGCATCTACCGCACGCAGGTCAGCGGCAAGGTGAAGATGAGCACCGTACCCGCACCACATCAGGGGCTGGGTGTGGCGCAATACCTGTGGTCCAGCTCGCCGCTGAGGCGCTATGTGGACTTCATTAACCAGCGCCAGATCATCAGTTTGTTGCGTGGCGAAGCACCTGCATATACGCAGAATGACACTGCTTTGTTTACCGTGATGCGCGATTTCGATACGGCCTATACCCTCTATAACGAATTCCAGCGCAATATGGAACGCTATTGGTGTTTGCGCTGGCTATTGCAGGAGAACGTGAAACAAGCTGAGGCGCTGGTGTTGCGCGAAAACCTGGTGAGGCTTATAGAAATCCCGCTGGTGGGGAAAATTCCATCGCTGCCTGAAACCCAGCCCAATACCCGTATTGTGCTTGAGATTGGTGAAATTGATTTGCTCGAACTGAATTTCAATGCGCGTTTCATCTCAATCCTCGCTGAGGTTGCGGCATGTCAACCCTGATTAAACAGCCGCTCTCAATGGCTCTGGCCTTTTCGCTGGCGCTTCATGCTTTTGTACTTTTCATCGGCTTTGACCTCCCCGACCCGCGCAACGCCGCCGATTTCCTGCAACCGTTGCAGGTAGTGCTGGTCAATTCCAAATCGAAATCTCCCCCCACACACGCCGATGCACTCGCCCAAACCAATCTCGACGGCGGTGGCAACACCGCCGAAGACCGCGTCGCAAAAAGTCCGCTCCCCAACTTGAACGATGACCGGCAATTTATTCCGGAACAGTCCGCACAACGCGTTCGTCAACTTGAACAGGAAGCAAAACACCTGATGACTCAGGCACAAAGCACATACAGCGTGCCGCAGGAAAAAACCCGACAGCAACAAGAAACGAACGAGCGCGCTAACGGTGAAGAGCTAATCCAGCGCAGCATGGAGATTGCCCGCCTGGAAGCGCAGATCACCAAGGATTTTGACGCTTACCAAAAAGTACCCAGGCGCAAATTCATCGGCGCCCGCGCCAGAGAATACCGATTCGCGCAATATGTCGAGGATTGGCGCATCAAGGTTGAACGCATAGGCACACTGAATTATCCCGAGATAGCGCGCCAAAAGAAAATCTACGGGAGCCTGCAACTCACAGTAGCGATCCGCGCCGACGGAAGCGTGGAAAGTGCGGAAGTCAGCCGCTCTTCCGGGCAACCCATTCTGGATGCTGCGGCGCAGCGCATCGTCAAACTGGCATCTCCCTTTCCCCCGCTCCCGGAGGACATCCGTCGCGATACCGATATCCTAAGCATTACCCGCACATGGTCATTTACCCAGTCGGACAAATTGGAGAGTGAATAACTGCCCAAACTGGTATAGCCGGGATTCAATTCCCTGAATCAGCAAACAAAAATTATGAATTTTTCCAAACACCTTCAATGGGTCGCCTTTTTCACGGTGTTGATCAATGCCGCAGCAATGTTTTCACCCATCATCAACAGCGGCGATGCAATAACTTACGCGACAATCGCGAACCATATTGTTCAAAGCCATGACTGGGTTAGTTTGGTGCTGGACAACCATGACTGGTTAGACAAGCCGCACCTGCCATTCTGGATCACGGCACTATTCTTTAAGGTGGGTGGAGTCAGTGCCTTTACTTACATCTTGCCGGGTTTTATTTTTCACCTTATCGGCGCGTATTACACTTATCGCCTGGCCAGGATCCTTTACGACAAACAGACTGGCAGTCTTGCTGTATTGATATACGTATCTATTTTTAATCTGATGGATGCGAGCATCGAAGTTAAAGCAGAAACTTATCTGATCGGTCAAATCATGCCGGCCTGCTATTACTGGTTGCGTTATGACGCGCAATTTCGCATCAAATATCTGATGCTGGGTGCACTGTTCACCGCTATGGCCATCATGACCAAAGGTATTTTTACGCTATTTACAATTTCAAGCGGTCTGATCTGTCTATGGTTATATCAAAAGCAATGGTCAAAACCGTTCAGTGTCAAGTGGCTAATGGCACTATTTTTATCTTTGTTACTTGTCTCACCTGAACTTGTCGCGCTGCACCTGCAGTTCAATCAACACACGGCAAGCTCAATGCTTGAACCCCAGATTTCCAGTTTCAAATTCTTTTTTTGGGATAGTCAATTCGGACGCTTTTTTAATACAGGCCCAATACAAAATCATAATGGACATCCATTTTATTTTGTCCTGGTATTTTTGTGGGCATTTCTACCTTGGACATTAGTTTTCTTTGCGTCAATTCATTATCATTTCAGCGCCTTTAATAATGCCATTATATCTGAACGAACCGCTTTTATTTTCCTCATCTGCATGTTTTTCTGTACATTTTTAATGTTTAGCGCCACCAAATTCCAGCTTGATTACTACATAGATATCATCCTTCCTTTTTCAGCTATTCTCTGTGCCCGATATTTAATTAACTCGG
>CAIQPV010000033.1 GCA_903873725.1 uncultured Nitrosomonadales bacterium | reverse complement strand
GCCTCGACGCCGATAATTGTGTCATTTGCGATGTCGATCTTTGGCTGGTATTGAAGGGAGAAATCGCCCGAATAAAGTGAACGCTGCATCTTGGTCTCGAGAGTAAGCCGCCTTTCTGCCTTCTCACCCAACTGCTTTGTGAAAAAGTTGGTTGTATTGCGGCCGTTATCTTTTGAAAGATACATGGCTTTGTCAGCGCGATTAAGCAGTGTCTCTGCGTCGGTACCGTCATCTGGACACAGGCTAATCCCAATGCTAGCCGAGACGGCCACCTCTTCACCTTCAGCGCCTATTATGAAGGGGGGGACAAGAACCTCTCGAATTCGTCGGGCAACCAGTGCAGCGTCAACAGGGCATCCTATGTCGGTGAGGATAACCACAAACTCGTCGCCACCCAATCTCGAAACCATCGATCCATCATAGACCTCCTCCCCGATGTTTGGGCTAACGGTATCGCCAGAACGAACCACGGAACCGATCCTCCGAGCTGCTTCCTTAAGAAGCTCATCGCCGACGGCGTGTCCGTGGGAATCATTGACGGATTTAAAATGGTCAAGGTCAAGATAGAGCACCGCTACTGTCCGTTCGTAGCGCGCAGCGACAGCAAGGGTTCGATCCAGCATCATCCTCATCAGCGCCCGATTGGGAAGACCGGTGAGGCTATCATGGTATGCGAGGTACCGAATACGATCCTCGTCGTGGCGACGGTCGGTGATATCGATCAGGCATCCCACCTGTTCAGACGGTTGGTCAGGTCCTGCGCAAACTAACTTCACTTGGTCCGATACCCAACGCCAGTCACCCTCTGCCGCCTGAAAGCGGTAGACTGTCGCTGCGTTACCCCCGCCATCGCCTAGCTCAGCAAGGGCTGTCTGCCGCATTATTCGATCTTCGGGATGGATGCATCCATTAAATAACTCAGGATGTTCAATAAAGTCATGAGCTCTATAACCAAATACTGCTGCAACATTTTCACTAATAAATGTAATGTGTCCTGGCCTTGTCGAGCCACATCCATATAGAACAACTTTAGTGGATGATAAGACATGCTCCATCTGCGTCCGCGCGGCGAAAAGGTGTTTTTCAGCCAACCATTTTGCTGACATGGAGGCTGCCAACTGCCGAACCTCTGCTGTGTGCAGCGGTTTCTGGCAATAGAGCAGTCTATCTGTTGGGGGAATTCGCTTGGTAATATCCTCAGGGGAGAGGTCTGAAAAGCCAGTGACGATGATTATGTTTATATGAGGATCGATCGCCCGGATAAACTCCGCTAGTGTGACCCCATCGGGTCCAGGTGGCAATCGTATGTCGATGAAAGCCGCAGCGAATGGCCGCTGTACATGTGCAGCATGCTCAACAGCTTTGATTGCGTCAATTGCTTGGTGACACAAACACAGTTCAAATTCTGAAGTAGGGCTATCGATTGGAGCATCGCCGAATAGCTGTGACGAAAGTTCTGACAAACGGCCATGGTCACGGCTATATTGTCCCTTATCCATTTTAGATTGGCCGAGCGCAGCGGCATATCCATTGAGGATCTCCACTTCATCATCAACGAACAAAAGCCGTGATTTGTGCGATGTTTCATGCAATGGTATATTCAACATTGAAGACCTCATGAGGCTAAGGCAACCGAAGAGGTTTCGGCTAGGGGTAACAAGATGTGGAAGGTCGCTCCTGAACCGGGGCCGGGGCTTTCTGCGAAGATTCTGCCGCCCATCGCAGCGACGCTATTTGCACACCAATGAAGACCAGTTCCTCGCTTACCGCCATTCTTCGTGGTGTATCCACGACCAAACAGCAACGCTATATTTTCAGGTGCGATTCCAACACCGTTGTCCTTAACTTGGATATCAACGCATGATCTCTGTTCGTGCTCAGTTAATTCTGCATAAACAACAACGGTGTCGTGCGGCTTGCCGGACGCAAGTACAGCCTCCGCAGCATTGACGAGAAGGTTAAAGACAACATGTTCGAGTAGGAAGCTCTTCGCCATAACAGCGGGGCAGGACTCAATTCCAGGGTCTACGACAATAGCGATCTTCAAGCCTGGAAAGTCAGGTACGATAGAGACTGCTCCACGAACTGGACCAATGAGGTTAATCGCCTCGGGTGTGCCGACTGAACGGCTAAACTGCTCCAACTCGTCGATGACTTTCTCGATCTGACCGGTTTCCGTCGCTATAAAGCCGAGTTCGCATTGATGCTGGGCTAGAAGGGCGTGAAGGTGGCGCACAGAAAGTTTTATGTAATCAATGGCCATATCCCTCATCTCAGGGGGGAAGCGCCCTTTAACAAGCTGATCAACAGCCACATCGATCCTGGTCGGCTCAGGTGGCAATTTCAGTTCACACAGACGACTAACCCGGAGTGTGAGTGGGGCAAGCTGGTTACGGAGATTGTGGAGTATTCCCGAGGCCATCTCGGATACCCCAGTATGGTACGACTGTGCCAGAAGACGACCGCGTGTATCAGAAAGAGCATCAAGCGTCGCGTCAAACTCCCGGCTTAATAGTCCAATTTCATCATTGCGGTTAAGAGCAATGCGATTTATGTTCGATCCGTGGTTTGCCGCCGCCGCCACTCTCCGATTTAGCTTCAAGATGGGATTGACCAGAATTGCTTGAATGGCGAGGGCTATTAGCAGTAAAATCATTACCTCAGAAATCACAACGCTACAAATTGCATAAAACAGAGTTTCCTTTCCTAAGTTAAATATATGCCTCGGCATCGTTGATGTGACAACCACAACCACCTTGCCTTTTATATCGTTCACCGGGGACAGCGTATATATAGTATCGTTATTAGAAACATCGATCATCGGCTTATCACTGCCGAAGCCATTGCTGATAGCTTTCAATTCCTGTGAATTAAGATTGCCGCGACTGATATCCGTTATCTGAAAATCAACCTTGGTTCGTGCCTTATAAACCGATACAAACTCGGCACTTAATGGCCGTCCCATTACTATTCGCCCAACCGAGGGCCCGCTTCCAGATGTTTTAAGAATCGGTAGAGACGCAATGAGCATCGGACCATGAGAGGTGGAAATAATACCCTGGACTCTTCGTTCTTTAATATCATGAGGCGCTAT
>CAIQPV010000032.1 GCA_903873725.1 uncultured Nitrosomonadales bacterium | reverse complement strand
CGCTCCTGCTGCCAAGCCGGCCGCTCCTGCTGCCGCCGCCGCTCCTGCTGCAGCTCCTGCCGCCGCCGCTCCTGCTGCCAAGGACGAAGCCAAGCCAGCCAAGAAGATGAAGAAACACAAGAAGGCTAAGAAGGCTGCTCCGGCTGCTGACGCTGCTATGGCACCAGCCGCTAAGTAATTTAGCGTAAGCATTGAGGAAGGCAGGGGTGACCCTGCCTTTTTTATTTTGTCCGTGAAATAACTACCATGATCTGGAAACCCAATGTTACCGTAGCTGCCGTCATCGAACAGGATGGCAAATTCCTGCTGGTTGAGGAGCAAACTCCGCAAGGCATACTGTTTAACCAACCTGCAGGGCATCTGGAAGCTAACGAATCGTTACTTGCAGCTGTGGCCCGCGAAACTCTGGAAGAGTCAGCTTACGAATTCGAACCCCAACATCTGATTGGCATTTACCGCTGGCACGCCCCGTCATCCGACACCACCTACTTGCGTTTTGCCTTTAGCGGTCTAATTCTCGCCTATCATGCGGAAAGGACTCTGGATGAGGGTATCGTCCGTGCCGTATGGATGACTCCAGAGGAGATTCGCACCAACCAGGCGCGTCATCGCAGTCCGCTGATCCTGCGTTGCGTGAAAGATTATCTGGCGGGGAAACGCTACCCCCTCGAAATCATTACCCATTATGATTAAACGTGTCGTCGTCGGCATGTCGGGCGGGGTGGATTCCTCCGTTACGGCTCTTTTGCTCAAACAACAGGGTTATGAAGTCACCGGCCTGTTCATGAAGAACTGGGAAGATGACGACGATGCGGGTTATTGTTCCTCGCGCCAGGATCTGATCGATGCGGTTTCTGTCGCCGACACTCTGGATATTCCCATTGAAGCGGTAAACTTTTCCAAAGAATACAAGGATCGCGTGTTCAGCCATTTCCTGCGCGAATACGAGGCCGGGCGCACACCGAACCCGGATATTCTGTGCAATTCGGAAATCAAGTTCAAGGCTTTTCTGGAACACGCCATCGGCATGGGCGCAGACGCCATTGCCACCGGTCATTACGCGCAAATCCGCGAAATGGAAGGCCAATATCAACTATTCAAGGCGTCAGATGGCAGCAAAGACCAGAGTTATTTCCTGCATCGCCTGAATCAGGCACAATTGTCCAAGGCGATGTTCCCGCTGGGCACGCTGCTCAAATCTCAAGTGCGCGAAATCGCGCAGGATAATAAATTGTCCAACCATGCCAAGAAGGACAGTACCGGCATCTGCTTCATCGGTGAACGCCCATTCCGCGAATTTCTTAACCGTTACCTGCCCACCACACCCGGCGGGATGGTCACACCGGAAGGCGACGTGGTGGGGAAACACATGGGGTTATCGTTCTATACTCTCGGTCAACGCCAAGGCTTGGGCATAGGCGGAGGCAAGGATGGGACCGGCGAACCGTGGTTCGTGGCAGGCAAAGACATGATCGGCAATCGTCTGATCGTGGTGCAAGGCCACCATCATCCTTCCCTGCTGACGAAACATCTGGAGGCGATGGAGATGCATTGGATCAGCGGATACGCGCCCGACCTGACACGCAACTACGCCGCCAAAACCCGCTACCGTCAGGCCGATGCGGCCTGCCGCATCACTGCGCTCCCCGGTGGAAATGCCGGCTTTACCTTCGACGAAGCCCAATGGGCAGTCACTCCCGGCCAATCCGTTGTCGTTTATGACGGGAATATTTGCCTGGGTGGCGGAATTATCACATAGGCTGGTGGTGAGGTACGAACTCCAGCGTTTGCCGTTATCGAACATGCCGGGGTTCGCGGTGCTCACCTCCAGCCTGCGGCAAGTTTAAGGTGACGCGCAGCAAACCCCGCTTTCACGTAAAATAGCGCCTGTTTCCATTTACACGATCCTGCCATGACATTGACTGCTCTCACCGCCCTGTCCCCCCTGGATGGGCGCTACCACGGCAAGGTGGACGCCTTGCGCAAATATTTCAGCGAATTCGGTCTTATACGTTACCGCGTGCTGATCGAAATCGAATGGTTCAAGGCCTTGAGCGCAGAAGCAGGTATCGCCGAAATAACGCCTTTCTCCGCTTCGACGGTTGCACAGCTCGACCAGTTCGCCGCGCAATTCAGCGAAACCGATGCGGAGCAGATCAAGGCCATCGAGAAGCGAACCAACCATGACGTGAAGGCGATCGAATATTGGCTGCGTGAACAGTTGTCATCCAATCCGGAAATCGCGAAAGCGCTGGAGTTCATCCATTTCGCCTGTACCTCGGAAGACATCAATAACTTGTGCCATGGATTGATGCTGCAACATGCGCGCGCCGAGGTGATGTTGCCCGCACTGGATGTACTCATTGCCAAGCTGCGCGACATCGCCCACCAGCAGGCCGGCTTGCCGATGCTGTGCCGTACCCACGGACAAACCGCGACGCCCAGCACGCTGGGCAAGGAAATGGCCAACGTGGTGCATCGCCTGCAACTCGCACAGGAACGTTTGGTTCAAGTTGAAATACTCGGCAAGATCAATGGTGCGGTGGGAAATTACAACGCCCACCTGGCCGCTTATCCAGAAATGGATTGGGAAGTCTTCGCCAAAACATTCGTCACTGCCCGAGGTATCACTTTCAACCCCTACACCATCCAGATCGAACCGCACGATTACATGGCCGAACTGTTCGATGCGTTTGCCCGCATCAACACCATCCTGATCGACCTCAACCGCGATATTTGGGGTTACATCTCGCTGGGCTATTTCAAACAACGCGTGATAGCAGGCGAGGTCGGCTCGTCCACCATGCCGCACAAAGTGAATCCAATTGATTTCGAAAACTCGGAAGGCAACCTGGGCCTGGCGAATGCATTATTGCGCCATCTCTCCGAAAAACTGCCAATCTCTCGCTGGCAGCGCGACCTCACCGACTCCACTGTGCTGCGCAATATGGGCGTGGCACTTGGCTACACCCTGCTGGCATATGAGTCGTGCCTGAAAGGATTGGGCAAACTGGAAGTCAACCCGCAACGTCTGACGGAAGATTTAAGCAATAGCTGGGAAGTGCTGGCAGAGCCGATCCAGACCGTGATGCGCCGCTATAACATTAACAACGCTTACGATAAATTGAAAGACCTGACACGCGGCAAAGGCGGCATCAATCGGGAGAGTATGCGCATTTTCATTCAGACTCTGGATATTCCGGAAGCGGAAAAACAGCGCCTGTATGAACTGACTCCTGAAACTTATGTAGGCAAGGCAGTTGAACTGGCTAAACGGATTTAGGCTGCGTGGATAGGCGATATCAGGTAGAACCTGTGCCCTGCCAAAACAAGGCGTGCGCT
>CAIQPV010000031.1 GCA_903873725.1 uncultured Nitrosomonadales bacterium | reverse complement strand
GACCCGGAAACTCGTCCTTCATTCCCGGTATCAGTAAAAAGTTTTCTCCTGCGGAAGAATTCGACCACGCAAAAAGTCTATATTCCAATGCCAACAAGTTGATGCGCGACATGATGAACGATGCGCGTCTGGGCAAGCAGATCGAATTGGAAAAATGCGAGCCGATGATAGATAACATTATCGACTCAATGTTCCGTTTCCCTTCCGCGCTATTACCCCTGGCTCAAATAAAAACTTGCGATGAATACACCTTTCAACACTCGGTTTCCGTGTCCGCCCTGGCTGTCGCATTCGGGCGCGTGCTGGAATTGCCACACGACGAAATCAAGGATATTGCCATGGGCGGCTTACTTCATGACGTTGGCAAATCAAAAGTGCCGGGGAACATATTAAACAAACCGGGGAAGCTGGATAAGGCAGAATTTGATGTCATGAAAAGCCATGTGGTGCACACCGCCGATCTTCTGAGCCGTGTGAAAGGCATCAGCGAGATCACTTTCAATGCTGCGGCGCAACACCATGAGCGTTTTGACGGGACCGGTTATCCTGAAAAACTGATGGGCGATCAAATAAGCCTTCACGGCCAAATGCTCGCCATCGTGGATGTATATGACGCGATCACTTCACTTCGTGTATATCACAAGGGAATACCACCGGCCGAGGCGCTAAAACAATTGTTCAGATGGAGCAATGCGCACTTCGACAACAAGTTGGTGCAGGCGTTCATCAAAGGAATCGGTATCTATCCGGTCGGATCGCTGGTACGCATGGAAAGTGACAAATTGGCAATCGTAAGAGAAGTTGTACCCGATAAATTGTTGCAACCCATCGTGCAATTAATTTATGACTGCAAGAAATTGTGCCTCATCCCTCCCGAAATGGTGGATATTTCTGTCTCGGGCGACAAGATAAAATCCCACGAAGCTTTCCGGACTTGGGGAATAGATCAGGCTGAACTGCTTGCGGCACTGATGTGAAAATTTGTAGCCCCAAAATATTTCTGCTTATTCCTTGCCGGTTTCCCGATCCGTTGCATGACCATGAATGTTGACCGCGGGAATGCGGTACACCAGCCAGAATGCCATCACAATGAATACAACAATGAACCACTGGCTATCATGAATAGCCTCGACCAGGGCATTCCTTGCTCCCGCCAAAAAAATTGCCGCATTATTCCCGGCCGGAATCACCGCTTCAAGAAACGTTGCCTGACGCACATGACTGACCAATATCTGCGGGTCGTCCAGCCAGGAAGCCCATAGGCTACCGTGACCGGCCTCCAGCATGTCATGCACTTTCGAGACGTACAGGTTGGAAATAAGCGAACCGATCAGCGCCGTGCCCAGCATGCTGCCGACCATGCGCATAGACTGGAGCATGGCAGTAGCGATTCCCAATTGCGTCCGCGGGGAGCTGCTCTGCGCTATGAGTGTCAGATTGGGCAATAGCAGCCCGAGGCCCAAACCGCCGAGCATCATGGCGACAGCAATCATTGCATGCGGTGTGGTCGCGGTTGTCTGTGTAAGCGCCAAGGCTGCTATCCAGAAAAAACTGAGGCCAACGTACAAAATAATATTCGGCGAATGCAGCCGGGTCACGATGCGTCCGTTTACAATGCTGCCTACGGTGATGAAAACAGCCAGAGGCGTGACTAGCAAACCGGCCTGGTTGGGCGACAAACCAAAGCCGCCCTGAAACAATAGCGGTGCGTAGTACATCACCGCAAACATACAAAAGCCCATCATTATCGATAGCGCAAACAGCGGGCCCAGGATGCGGTGCGTGAACATTCCCAAAGGCAGCACCGGATTCTTGCAACGGCGCTCCCACCAGATCAGCGTGATACAAGAAACTGCTCCAACCGATCCCAACGCGACCAACAGCAACGCCGGCTTATGTTGCGGCAGCCATTCCACCAGAAGTTGCAGGCAACCCAGCGTCATCGCCACCAACAACGAGCCAAACCAGTCCATACCAGAGGGGGGATGTTCGGAGTGGCGAATTCTGGGCAGGAAATACCAGACAAATCCCAGACTTGCTATCCCGACAGGCAGGTTAACGAAAAACACCCACCGCCAACCCCAATATTCTGCCAGATACCCGCCCAGTGAAGGCCCAACCGCATTGGCCAGACCGAACGCACTACTGAACAGAATCTGCCAGCGCAAACGCTCGTGCGAATCCGGAAACAAGTCCGGAACGCAGGCAAACGAGGTGGCTACCAGCATGCCGCCGCCTATACCTTGCAACGCCCGCGCCAGGACAAGTTGCAGCATGCTTTGAGCCATGCCGCACAACATTGATGCCAATGTGAACAGGATGATAGCGGCGATCACGAACGGTTTGCGCCCATGCTCGTCACCCAACTTGCCGAAGATCGGAACAGCAATAACCGAGGTAAGGAGATAAGAGGTGCCTACCCATGCATACAGATCGAAACCGTTGAGCTCGGCCACCACGGTCGGAAGTGCGGTGCCAATTACCGTCTGATCGAGAGCCACCATGACCAGCACGAAGCAAAGACCCAGCATTGCCAATAGTTTCTGGCGAAAATTTCGTGGGGACACGATACTACCCTCTGCCTTCAATTACTCCCGCCTGCCACCCGGTCAATAATTTCCCTGTCATGACCGGGAAATCATCAATCCCGGCGGGACTCCACAACAGGCCATATCGGAATTTCGCGGTGTACAGTCTCACCGGCCTCTTTTGCCGCATAGTTACGCGCCACATACCCGTCCACAATTTTCTGGAATTCCTGCGCAATGTTGTCTCCGCGCAAAGTGGTCACTCTCTCGCCGTCCACATAAACGGGGGCTGCGGGATTTTCACCGGTACCGGGCAAGCTGATGCCGATGTTGGCCAGTTTGCTTTCTCCGGGGCCGTTGACAATGCAGCCCATCACCGCGACGGTCATTTCTTCCACACCGCTGTATTGTGCACGCCACAGCGGCATTTGCTCACGCAGGTAAATCTGGATGTTCTGTGCCAGTTCCTGGAATACAGTGCTGGTGGTGCGCCCGCAGCCGGGACAGGCGGTAACCATGGGCGCAAAGGAACGCAGCCCCATGGTTTGCAGAATCTCCTGCGCCACCAACACTTCCTGTGTGCGGTCGCCGCCGGGTTCCGGGGTGAGCGAGACGCGAATGGTATCGCCGATGCCTTCCTGCAACAGCACCGCAAGGGCTGCGGTGGAAGCGACGATTCCCTTGGAACCCATACCGGCTTCAGTCAAGCCGAGGTGCAGGGGATAATCACAGCGCCGGGCCAGTTCGCGATAGACCGCGATCAAGTCCTGTACCTCGCTCACTTTGCAGGAGAGCACGATGCGGTCATGCGGCAGGCCCAGTTCCTCGGCGCGTCTGGCGCTGTCCAGGGCCGAGACAATCAGCGCCTCGCGCGTCACCTCGGCCACCTCTTTCGGCCGCGCCAGCCTTGCGTTTTCGTCCATCATGCGCACTACCAAATCCTGATCCAGACTGCCCCAGTTCACGCCGATGCGCACGGGTTTATTGTATTTTATGGCGACCGAAATCATCATGGCAAACTGGTCTTCGCCCTTGCGGTTTTTGCCGACGTTGCCGGGGTTGATGCGGTATTTCGCCAGCGCTTGCGCGCATTCCGGATACTCGGTGAGCAGGCGGTGGCCGTTGTAATGGAAGTCCCCTATCAAAGGGACATCACAGCCCATTGCATCCAGCAATTCCCGGATGCGCGGCACCTGCGCGGCGGCCTCGGCAGTATTGACAGTGATGCGCACCAACTCGGAACCGGCTTTTGCCAGTTCGAATACCTGCTGTGCCGTGGACTGTGCATGCTCTGTGTCGGTGTTGGTCATTGATTGCACAACGACAGGTGCGTTGCCGCCGATAATGACGCCGCCAACCATAACTTGCCGGGTAGCGCGGCGCTGAATTGTGGGCTGAGTCACTATTCCCCCAGCGTCAGGTGTGCAACATCCGCAATGTCGTAAGGTGCCAAGTCAACCGGTTTCCCCTTGTAGTTCAAGCGTACACCCTTGGCATATCCTATCGTCAGGGAAAACGGCGGGCTGCCGTTGATTGCCTGTTCTGTGCCGGCGTGATTGAGTTGCGACAGCAGGACTTTGCCGTTCTTGTCAGTGATTTCCACCCATGAGTCCGCATCAAACGTCATCCGGATTGCAGTTTGTTCGGGTAAGTTGTTTGTGGCAACAGGTACATTGACTGGTTTACCAATCGGCACGGCAGCAGGCCGGGCGGGAGTAGCGGCAACTTGCACAGTGGGGGGGTAATCTACAGTCTTTCTGATTTCTGCGCCGGGCGTTTCAGCAATGGGTTTTTCAGCAATAGTTTTTGCAACACCGGATGTCACCGTTACCGGTTCTGGGTCAGCTACCGCCGAAACCGGTACTGCCTCAGGCAACACCAACGTTTCCACCGTAGCATTTTTCCCGCCTGATACCGTTGCTTCAGGCGCATTCTGCTCTTTCGGTTTAGCACCAAGCAACCATGCAAACAGCACCAATACAACCGCCACGGCAAGCGCCGCCGCCAGCCAGATGATGCTGCTCTTTCGTTCAGAATTAACATCAGGATACGGCAGTTCTGCCGGTGCTTTCCCTGTCAGCGGAACCGGTTCGGCTGAAGCTTGCGGCAATGCCGCCAGCAAGGGCGAGGGATCGATTTGCAACAGGCGGGCATAGCTGCGCACAAAGCCGCGCAAGAATGCAGTTTCCGGCAGATGCGCAAAATCGTCAGCCTCCAGCGCCTCGATCTGGCGCGGTGCAAATTTGACGCGATTGGATACCTCGTCCACGCTCAAACCCTGATGCATTCGCGCTTCCCGCAATGCCGTGCCGGGACTGAAAGGTACTGCATCGACGGTGCCCGTGGCATCATCAGGAGTTGTATTGCCTGTCTGGTTTTCCGTCATTGTCCTTGCAACATCAGTTGGGTTTCACGAGCATCGGGAAAGCGTTTGCGCAATTGCAGTGCATAGCTATCCTCAGCATCCCTGTCGCCCAGGCTGCGCTCAATACGCACCGCCAGCCATAGGTTCCCGGCAGTCAAATTAACATCACCTCCCTGCGCAAAGTGCTTGAAACTGGTCTTGGCTGCCGCATAATCACCGTTTGCAAACTTGAGCTCGGCCAACTCCAGTTGCGCTTCCGGCATGTCAGGCTGAAGTAGCAGCGCCTTTTGCAGGAAATCTTCGGCATCTTTCATTTCGCCGGCTTTTCTGGAGCACACACCGGCATTCAGGTAAGCCTTTTCCGGAGTTGAGTACAAGGGATTTTTCAGCGCGGCCAGGAATTGTTTCACCGACTCCTTTTCCCGCCCGCGCTGGCACAAGAACCAGCCATAATTGTTGCGGGTTTCTGAATTGACGCCATCCAAATGCAGGCTGTGCTGAAAATCATCGTCCGCTTCCTTGTCCTCCCGCAACGCCATGTGCACCAAGCCCCGCACTCCATAGGCCGGTGCATACTCGGGCTCGGCAAGCAACGCCTTGCGCAACTCTTCAAGCGCCACGCCTAGCTGGGCACGTTCGTAATACAACTCGGCGAGGTCGGTATGAACCTTGGCGCTGGTCTGCGAACGAGTGGGGACGCCGCTTTGCTGAGAGACGCAACCGGCGACAATTAGTGCAAACAGGATAATCACCGGCAATCTCATACGCGAACCTCCGCCAGGCGGTGAACTCTCCTGGTCTTGTCCTGAACCTGTCCCGCCAGTTGCCCGCACGCTGCCGCAATGTCATCACCCCGCACCTTGCGCGTGGTGGTCACGATACCGGCCTGCATCAGCACGTCACGAAACCTGTGCACGGTATCGGATGAGGAACGTTTGAACGACGTCTGGGGAAATGGGTTGAACGGAATCAGGTTGAACTTGCACGGCACGTTGCTCACCAGTGCCAGCAACTCACGCGCATTTTTCTCGCTGTCATTCACGCCCTCCAGCATCACATACTCGAAAGTCACAAAGTCACGCGGCGCTTTTTCCAGGTATCGCTGACAGGCAGCCATTAATTCCCGCAAGGGATATTTCCGGTTGACCGGCACCAGCATGTCGCGCAACGTATCATTCGGCGCATGCAGCGACACCGCCAAGGCAACAGGGCATTCATCACGCAAGCGATCCATCGCCGGGACTATGCCGGAGGTCGAAACGGTTACTCGCCGCCGCGACAGGCCGTAGGCGTTGTCATCCAGCATCAGGTGCAACGCGCTTACCGTGTTGTCGAAATTCAGCAGCGGTTCACCCATTCCCATCATCACCACGTTGGTGACCGGCCAGTTGCCGTCGGCGTTTCTGCCAATTTCACGGTTTGCCCACCACAATTGCCCGATGATTTCCGCCGTGGAGAGATTGCGGTTGAAACCCTGCTTGCCGGTGGAACAAAAAGCACAGTCGAGTGCGCACCCGGCCTGGGTAGAAACGCACAGGGTACCCCTGTCAATTTCCGGAATGAATACAGTTTCCACCGCATTGCCGGTGCCAACATCCAGTAGCCACTTACGCGTGCCGTCTGCCGAAACTTCCTCGCGCACCACCTTGGGAGCCTGCACGCAGGCCTGCAGCTTGAGCTTGCCGCGAAGCAATAGCGCGAGGTCACTCATGGCATCGAAATCAGCCTCCCCGGACTTATGCACCCAGCGCAGCACCTGACGCGCGCGGAAGGGCTTCTCGCCCATTTCAGCGAACCACTCAGTCAATCGCTGTGCATCAAAATTGAGGAGGTTTTCTGCCATTGGTTTTTCCGGCGTCAACGTGAAATTCGCGTAGCGGACGCTTGCACCTTCCTTCGTTTTTGAAGGAAGGTTGGGCTGAGGGAAACGGGCATGGAGAATTTCATCAACAAGGAAGGCAATTCGCCACTGCCGTTAACGCGAATAAACATTCATGCTGGGGAAAAAATAAGCAATTTCAACCGCAGCCGTTTCCGGTGCATCTGAACCGTGTACAGCATTGGCATCAATGCTGTCGGCGAAATCCGCGCGAATGGTGCCTTTTTCAGCCTTCCTGGGGTCGGTCGCACCCATCAAGTCGCGGTTTTTCAGGATTGCGCCCTCGCCTTCCAGAACCTGTATCACTACCGGCCCGGAGATCATGAACTCTACCAGATCCTTGAAGAACGGGCGTGCGCGATGCACTGCATAAAACCCTTCGGCTTCGGGACGCGACAGGTGCACCATGCGTGCGGCGATCACTTTCAGGCCGGCTTGCTCAAAGCGGGTATAAATTTGGCCGATGACATTTTTCGCGACAGCATCGGGTTTGATAATGGACAGGGTGCGTTCTACGGCCATGCTACTTTCTCCAAACATAATAAAAAGTTAATCAAAAATTCACTTCTTTATTTTATCAGGCTTTGCTCCCGATGTCGCCCGCAATGACCAGCCGGATCAGCGCGCAACAGCAACTGATTAAACTTTCAGAATAAATGATCCCGGTTTCACCTCACTAACATTCACCCGATGGGAGATCAGAAAGCTCCGCCCATAGGTCATGAATATCGGAATCCGTGATACGCACATTCACAAAATCACCGACGCTTAAATTATCGCCGTTGCTGATGTAAACCAGCCCGTCGATTTCCGGCGCATCCGCCGTGCTTCGTGCGACGGCACCCTCCTCGTCCACATTGTCCACCAGCACTTGCATCGTTTTACCCAACTTGAGCGCCAAATGTTCTGCACTGATTTCTTCCTGCAGCCGCATCAGACGTTCCAGCCGTTCTTCCTGCACTTCAGGAGGCACATGATCAGGCAGTTCATTGGCAACTGCACCTTCCACCGGGGAATAGGTAAACGCGCCTACACGATCAAGTTGCGCCTGTTCGAGAAAGCCGAGAAGCTCCTGGAATTCTTTTTCCGTCTCGCCGGGGAAGCCTACTATGAAGGTGCTGCGCAAGGTGATGTCCGGGCAAATGCCGCGCCATTGCCTGATACGTTGCAGCACGTTCTCGCTGCTGGCCGGACGCTTCATCAGCTTGAGGATGCGCTCGTTGGCATGCTGGAAAGGGATGTCAAGGTAGGGCAGAATTTTACCTTCCGCCATCAAAGGGATAACCTCGTCGACATTGGGGTAGGGATAAACGTAATGCAACCGCACCCATACGCCTAATTCACCCATCGCCCGGGCCAGTTCGGCCATGCGTGTCTTGAGCGGTCTGCCGTTCCAAAAACCGGTGCGGTATTTCACGTCTACGCCGTAGGCACTGGTGTCCTGCGAGATCACCAACAATTCCTTCACGCCCGCGTTCACCAGATTCTGCGCTTCCTCCATCACTTCCCCCACCGGCCTGCTCACCAGGTCGCCGCGCAAGCCGGGGATAATGCAAAAAGTACATCGATGGTTACATCCTTCGGAAATTTTTACGTAGGCATAATGTTTGGGCGTGAGGCGAATGCCCTGGGGCGGCACCAGATCGCTGTATGGATCGTGCGGCTTGGGCAGGTGTGCATGCAGGGCTTCCATCACTTCGTCAGTCGCGTGGGGGCCGGTAACGGCCAGCACTTTGGGATGTGCCTGCCGAACTACGTCGCCCTTGGCACCGAGGCAACCTGTGACGATGACCCTGCCATTCTCCGCCAGTGCTTCGCCGATGGCTTCCAGCGACTCCTCCACCGCACTGTCAATAAAGCCGCAGGTGTTGACCACTACCAGGTCGGCATCACTATAACTGCCGGAAATGAGGTAACCCTCGGCGCGCAGGCGGGTAAGGATGTGCTCTGAATCAACTGTTGCCTTGGGGCAACCGAGTGAAACGAAGCCCACTTTGGGAACAGAATTTTGTGGTGTCATAAACATTATCAGTAAATAAAATTGGGCGGTTGATTATGAATTTCCGGATAAGGATTCACGCGGTAGTCAAACCGAATTTTGTGGTTGATTCAGGTTTGTGGTGGCCGTCTCAAATCGAACCATAAGAGAAGTTCAACTTCACAAGATGTTCCATTCAATAAAGCCAAAAGACTGGCTTCGTCTTCCTTGCCGGTATCCGTCAACGCCAGTCTCGCGGCATTAAAACGCGAACACTTCCATCTCCACCGCTCGCGCAGGAGCGCGCTGGCTATGCAGCATAAGCCGGATGCCTTCAGTCGTTTCCGCGTCAAAGGTCTTCTCGCCGCACTGCGCACAGACGGTCGCCGGGATATGTTCGACCAACACATAGCGCTTATCGACATGGAAGACCTCTTCCACTTCCTCTCGGCGGAACTCGCTACCGCCGCAGACTTCGCACTTGGACATATTTATTTTCTCCTTTTGACAAAATCGACCCATTCCGCCGGGTCGGGTTCATACAGTGTAACGATTTTAGCCGGTGTTGCCCGGATTGACGCGACATCCAACGAGATAGCCAAATACGCTCTGGGCATTAAGCTTCTCATCTCGTGAGCGAGGTTCAATGTAAAGATTCTTATGGTCATCAAATGACGCATCAGGGTTTTCTGGATCAGGCCCACCAATTAACTGAAGTGCCGAATTCTTGGTAAAAGCTTCGGTCGGTGCGTGTGTTCTGAGCAGTCGTCGCACGCCAGGTATCTTAAACGCCTTTGCACCGTTCAATCCGCCAACCTGAGCAATTAACTGCCGGGCTATTAGACCGCCCGAGCTCAACTTGGACGCATAGCCTGCAAGACCAAATATCTGCTTGAAAAGTTCGGCCACTGGCAATGCATACAAAGACGAATCCGTGTCGGCTGCGTCAATTAAGATGCCGACGCGCCCAGATTCGATCCTCAGTCTGTCGTACTGAGAGCACATCGTGCGCGCGTAGAACTCATTCAACTCAGGGATGTAAGGCGGCTCCAGCGTGTAATCTTCATTTCCGTACAGACCTCCAATGAAGGACAAGGAGGCGACCAAGTGCTGCGTGTGAAACCAGGTGTCACCAGCAAATGGTTTGTCGGTCAACCCGAATGACAGTCTGGGTTTACCTGACTCAGTGACAAGAATACCCAACGATGCTGCCTCACTGAAATACATCATCGGAGGACGAATATTAAGGCCGTTCCATGAAAACTCGCCAACATTGCAGATGGTGCGCGGCTCATCACCAAAGGAAGCCTGCAGCGCTTCCGTATAACCGGGGGGTTCAATATCTTTGCCACGACTCCAAATAGCTATACTTTCTGGAAGCCGGTCTCTTCGGAACGACAACATTTCTTTCACTGTTTTTTTCCAGTTCGGAATAATGGCTTGATATCTCCAAAGATGTGCAGAGTCGATAAACCATAGAGTTGCGTCACAAGCACGCAAATTCCAGTAGGTGACGAGATCATCGAGATTCGATGCATCACCAACGAAAAAGCCAGGATAATCCCACCCTGAACGAAAACTATAATGGCGTTCCAGCCCGTATCGAGCAAAATAGGCGATGCTTGGATGGTCAAGAATATCTGCTGGCAATTCTTTGTCAGGCGCAATATCAAACTCGTTAGCACCTGTGGCAGCTTTCAGCATTTCCGTGTAATCAATCGGAATCTCATTGGTCTGCGGATATGCACCGAGCTGCATTAAGAGGATGTCAGCAAGCGGGTCGTCTATCTTCCACTTGTAGAGGCGAACGCCTCGTTCCTTTATTTCTTTCCATTCAGGCCGGTCACGCAGGTAAGTGAAGGCATTCTGAACATCGAGAACCTGAGCACGAACCCTACCTTCATCTCCTCCGATGAAAATGCCATCGTGAATAAACGGATTAATCAGGTGGGGGAATTTTTCTGCGAAGGCTTTGACCTCAACCGAATCGCCGATAGGGATAATTACATCAGCACGGAAGACTTCGATCAGGCGCTTGGCCTCCGACTCGCGGTCAATGATGACAATCGGGTTATATCGACCGCCCCACAATGCGTGCGACTGTCGAACAGCCTTTCGGAATGACTCTTTATCGCCAGCCTTGATGGCCCAGCAGATACGCAGTGGCCGATAGGCGATATTAACTCGAACTGTTTCCATCAGAACCTCTCTCGTTTTGACTTAGCTACTACGCAATTCAAAAGAAGCAGCTAGGTCTAATGCCTTTCGGCAATGCTGCTGTCAGCACAAATCCATTTAATTCTACACCCGCTCATCCTTCCAACCGAGCCGTCTTCGGGTCGTAGGTCACTTCGGTAATTGATCCATCACGAATACGCTGAACCGCTTCGTCAATCACATTGAGCGGTACAAGAAACCATTCCCTCGGCTTTACCGGATGTCCGAAGCGGTCTTTGATGGTCAAGTCGATCTGTGCTGCGCCAAACAGGCGGTGGAAGATGTTTTCCAGCTTTGTGCGGTTCAGGTTGTGGAGCTTGTATTCGGCGACTACTTCCACGTCGGCCAGTAGATAAGTGGCATCCTTTTCCGCGCCTGCAATGCGGGTTTCCACCTTGCCGCCGGTCACGCCGATTTTGTGAATCAGTTCGCGGTGTTCGGCGACGAATGGATGGCTGGATAGGCTGCGCAACACGTAGATAGTGCCGGAAGCAATGTCGTCCGGTTCTGGCGCATCGCCAAACAGCGGCCCCATGTCCGTGTCGGTCAGGCGGCGGCCAGTCTCGTCTCTGAAAAGCGCCTTTTGGAGTGAGCGCATTAGCAAATTGCTTTCCGTGCCATTGTTGTAAATCACCCGCAAGCGCGCATCGTCGTGTCCGCTTTGTGTCTTAATCATTTCCCCTATTTCGGCCACATACGCAAGCTGCCCGCCGACGATGAAATAGCTCCCGCTGGCAATGCTTGCGTCGCCCCCGAAGCGTAGCGTTTTGCGAATGCCCGCCTTCATTTCCCGCTCCACACGTTCAAATAGCGGTTGGAACTTGTCAAAATCTTTGCATGATGTGCGGTCGGCAATTTCCTCCGCCGCCCGTTTTTCAACGCTAGAACGTACATGGCGCAACACGGTGATGTCGCTTTGATCGGCGGGATCATCGCCGATTCCCAACTCTGCCAGCAAGGCATCTTCGTCCAAGTCATCCACATTGACCGGGACTGTCGCCATGCCAGACAGCAGGCCGGGGGTATCCAGTTCGGCCAGCAGGGCTTGCGTTTCCGGCAACTTGCGTAGCTGATCCAAGCGCACGGCATACAGTCGCTCAAAGATGTCGCGCGCCTCGCCATGCAACGGGGCGCGACCATGTGCCTGATGGAAGCGCAGGATGTCGTCAAAGCCCGCGATGATGCGTTCCTCGCGAGGGGTTCGGCTGGAGAGCTTGAGCGGGGCGACTTCTATACCCAGCGCGTCCAGCAGTTCGTCATCGTCCATTTCAGCCATTGCCGGACTCTCCTTGCGCCTGCGCCGCCTTAGCCTGCGCACGGTAACGCGCAAAAGCGGCCATCCCTTTGGCAATCTTCACTTCCCATACATCGGCAGAATTGATGTCCGGCAGACGGCCACGTTCGTTCTTGAACTGCAAGGCGCGCTTTGCCCAACTCCGTGCGTCTTCTTCAGAGATGCTTACATTTTTGGCGGCAATGCTGGCTTGCACCTGGCGCAGCGATTTTTCATCCATCGCCTTTGCCAGCACCGCATAGGCCGCTTCAAAGGGATTGATACGGTCGATCAGGTCAATGTCCAAGTCGCGCACATTGATAAACTTGCGCACCCCATCGAGCAAGGCTGTGCTGCCTTGTATCGTGCTGTCGCCCGTGCCGCCGTTAGCATCTGCCTGAGCCAAGGCCAGTTTGGCCTGCTGGGTGATGTTCATGGCCGCTATAGCGTGCTGTCGAATGGCCTCTTGGTCAGTATCGCTCAAGTCCGGGTAGCGCTCGCGCACGATCTTGCCCATGTGTAACTGGGTAAGCTCTTCTGGCAAGGTGTTTTCCTTGTCGAACAAGCCGCGCTCCAGCACGGTTTTTTCCTGCAAAAAACTGGTGACAACTTCGTTCAAGTCTTCCTTGCAGATGCGCGTAGCCTCATGGCTTTGCGGTGTGGTCAGCCCATTAATTTCTACATGAATCTGGCCGGTGTCCGTGTTGACCCCGATGTTGTGGCCGTCGTTCTTGTAGCCTTCCTCGCCATGATCAAAGCCTTCCTTCGGGCCAGCGTTCTTGGGGGTGAACTCATAGCGCGGTGCAAGCACCTGTTCCATCAACAGGCTGGCGGAAATAGCCTTGAGCATGTCATTCACCGCATCGGCCACGAGGGCTTGTTCGGCTGCGGGTTCGGCGATCAGGTTGGTGAAGCGCGACCGCTCCTTGCCTTTTGCATCGCGGGTAGCACGGCCAATGATCTGCACAATTTCGGTCAAGCTGCTGCGGTAACCAATGGTCAGCGCGTGTTCGCACCATATCCAGTCAAAGCCTTCCTTCGCCATGCCCAGCGCGATGATGATATCAACGTTGTCGCGGTTGTCCTTTTGCGCCGGGTCTTTTAACGCGGTAAGCACTTTGGAGCGCTTGACCGGATCGCTGTTATCCACCAAGTCCGCCACTTTTAGAATTCTGCCATCATGAGCCCGCACCAGATGGAAGCCGGTGATCGGGTCAAGGCCTTTCCATTCACCCAAGCCGTGCATAATTTCGTTCACCTCGCGCTCTTTATCTTTGAGACTTTCGCGGGCATTCACATTGGGAATATGGACGATGGTTTTTAATGCTGGGTCTAACACCTTTGTGATGGCATCAACATAAGCCCCCGTGTAGAAGAAGTAGCCGATGTCCAGCGATTTAAGCCATTGATAGCCGTTAAGCTGCTCGTAGTAGGTGTAAGTGATCGTCTCGAACTTGGCCTCATCCACCGGCCCCAATACGGCCTCGCTGTCGCCCCGGAAGTAGGAGCCGGTCATAGCCACCATATGCACCTTGTCGCGTATGATGAATGCGCCCAACTGACTGCCCAGCACGTTGTCCGGGTTGCTGGAAACGTGGTGGAATTCATCAATGGCAATCAGGCGGTTATCGAACGCCTGAACGCCAAGCTCTTCGACCGCAAAGCGGAAGGTGGCATGGGTGCATACCAGCAACTTGTCGGTACTTTCCAAAAACTTGCGCACCGCGTCCACCTTGGACTTTGCTACACGCGGCTCGTCCACGCCAGGGGCGTTGCACAGGTTCCACTGCGGGGCGACCTGCCAATCCCAATAGAAGCCGAACTGGCTCAGGGGTTCATCAGCAAAGCTGCCGCCAATGGAACGCTCGGGCACAACAATGATGGCCTGTTGCACGCCCTGATTGTTGAGCTTGT
>CAIQPV010000030.1 GCA_903873725.1 uncultured Nitrosomonadales bacterium | reverse complement strand
GCCCCATCACGCCGAGTAGCGTGGCGTTGATCATGTAAGGCGCCACGCCGAGATCGAGCAGGCGGGTGATGGCAGATGGGGCATCGTTGGTGTGCAGCGTGGACAGCACGAGGTGGCCGGTCAGTGCCGCTTGAATCGCCATGTCGGCGGTTTTCAGATCGCGGATTTCGCCTACCATGATGATGTCCGGATCCTGCCGCATCAGCGCCCGCAGCCCGTCGACGAATTCGAGGTCTATGCCATGTTGCACCTGCATCTGGTTGAAGGCGGGTTCGACCATTTCTATGGGGTCCTCGATAGTGCAGACATTCACTTCCGACGTCGCCAGATGTTTGAGCGTGGAATACAGCGTTGTAGTCTTGCCGGAGCCGGTCGGGCCGGTGACGAGAATGATGCCGTTCGGTTGCGTGGTCATCTGTTCCCAGCGCGCCCGGTCTTCGGTGGAAAATCCCAGCTCGGAAAAATCGCGCACCAGTACCTCGGGGTCGAAAATACGCATGACAAGCTTTTCGCCGAATGCGGTCGGCAGGGTGGACAGCCGTAACTCCACTTCCTGCCCCTCTGCCGTGCGCGTCTTGATGCGGCCATCCTGCGGGCGGCGTTTTTCGACTACATCCATGCGCCCAAGAATTTTGATCCGGCTGGTCATTGCGGTCATCACCGACATCGGTATCTGGTACACCTGATGCAACACCCCGTCAATGCGGAAGCGCACTATCCCCATGTCGCGCCTCGGTTCGATGTGGATATCGGAGGCGCGTTGCTCGAAGGCATACTGCCACAGCCAGTCGACGATATGGACGATGTGCTGGTCGTTGGCGTCGAACTGGCGGTTGGACTTGCCCATATCCACCAGTTGCTCGAACGAGGCAAGTCCGGATACGCCTTGGCGATTTTTTTGCGAAGCCGTTTTTACCGAGCGTGCCAGGTTGTAGAATTCGACCAGGTAACGGCTGATGTCATCCGGCGTGGCAACCACGCGGCGGATGTCCTTGCGCAGAATATGCTTGAGCACTTTTTCCCAGTCGCGCAGGAAAGGTTCGGCGGTGGCGATCACCACCTCGCGTGCAGTCACCATCACCGGCAGGATGCCGAAGCGCGTGGCATAGTCGTTGGACATGATGTCGGTGACCGAGGAAAAGTCTATTTTCAGCGGATCAATGTGAAAATATTCCAGCCCGGCATGGCCTGCCAGCCACTCCGTCAGTGCTTCGAGATGCAACAGCTTGTGCGGCGGTAACAGCGATTTCCAGTTCTGGCTGGCGACCGTCACCAGCGGATGGGCGTCGTTACGGCTGAGACGCCGTTCGGCAATCAGCGTATCGGCATCAGCCTGTCCCACCAACCCGTCTTCCACCAGCGTGCCGAGCACCTCGGACAGCGTCAGCTTGTGTTCCCGCGTTTCCAGTGCCATGCCCATCCCCTATTGATATTATCGAACTATACTGTTATCGGGCTTTGCGCTCAATGGGCAGACTGGGAATTGTTTCCTTTCGCGTTGGGGGAAGAGTTTGGGATGGGGATGAAATAGGTGTACGCAAAATGCACTGAGCAAATTATCCGGTGTGATGCATCTTGACAAACGAACGTTCGTTCCATATTGTACGCACTTATGGAAAACGATGCCAATTACCTCGCCAAACTTCAGGACTATTACGCTGACCACAGCGTATTGCCACCGTATTCCACCATCATGATGCTGTTGGGATTCAAGTCCAAATCGCCGGTGGCGGCGCTGATAGCCAGGCTCAAGCTACAGGGATTTCTGGAATCCACGCCGGAAAAACGCCTCAAACCCGGCAGGCGCTTTTTCGAACGTCGCGTTTTTGACAGCGTGCGTGCCGGTGCTCCCAGCCCGGCGGGAGACTCGCACTATGACACGCTCACTATCGACGACTATCTGGTCAGCCATCCGTCCAGCACGGTGCTGGTGAGGGTAAAGGGCGATTCGATGATTGATGCGGGCATCATGCCGGGCGATACGGTGGTGGTCGAGAAGCGCGGCCCGGCGAATGCGGGCGACATGGTGATTGCCATTGTCGACAACGAATTCACCCTCAAGACTCTTGGCCGGGAAAAAGGGAAGTTCGTGCTGATTCCAGCCAATCCTGCTTATCCCATCATCCGCCCGCAGGGCGACCTGGAAATTTTCGGCATTGTCGTGGGCCAGTTCCGCAAGTATCAATAAGGGCGTTTCTAAAAATCCATATTTCATCCCACTGCTGCGCTGCGAAATTTTTTCCACGCCTTGCATTCGGGCGAAATCTGAATTTTTAGAAGCGCCCTAAAATCTGAATTTCATTCCATCCCCCAAGAGAACTTCCCAAAGTTCCAATACCGGCACGGTGTCGATTTCCGACACATCAATGCGACACGGCGACTGGTTGTTCAGGCGCATCTTGTGCTGCAGTATGCGCAGATTACGGTAGATGTTGCTGACGGCTTCTGCCTGTTGCGGATCAATCAATCCGGCATCCCCGGAGCGTTTGAGCAGCGCCAGGTTGCCCTTGTGGTCGGCCAGTTGCGGGTGTTGGTTTGAATAGGCCAGCACCAGGAATTGCACCATGAATTCGATATCCACCATGCCGCCCCGGTCATGCTTGATGTCGAACAGACCGCTATTGTTGGGGTGGGCGTCATGCATTTTTTGCCGCATTGCAATGATCTCCCGGCGTAGCGTGCCGAGGTCGCGCCGCTGGCGCAACACTTCGTTGCGGATGGTTTCAAATTGTTCGCCAACGTGCGTATCGCCGGCGCTGAAGCGGGCGCGTGTCAACGCCTGGTGCTCCCACACCCAGGCATGTTGCCGCTGGTATTCCGCGAACGAGGCTATCGAGCTGACCAGCAGGCCGCTGGCACCATTCGGGCGCAGGCGCAGGTCGGTTTCATACAGGCGCCCCGATGAGGTGTAGCTGCCCAGCATGGTGTTGATGCGCTGCGCCAGCCGCGCGTAAATTTCTGCCGCGTCCGGATGCGGGTCGTCGTACAGAAAAATCAGGTCGAGATCGGAGGCGTAGCCCAACTCGCGCCCGCCCAGCTTGCCGTAAGCGATGATGGCAAATTGCGGCCGTTCCAGATGTTTCTTGCGCGCATCGCGCCAGCACAGTTGCAGCATGTGATGCAGGATCAGATCCGCGAGGTCGCTGAGATGGTCGCTTAATATTTCCAGCGGTAACTGTCCCTGTAAATCAATGGCCAGCAGGTGGAAAGTTTCGCTGTGCTGAAACTGGAGCAGCACGTCCATTTGCTGTTCGAAGTCAGTCGCATGTTCGGCCAGCCGTTGTTGCAAGGCGGTGTCGAGCGCGGACCAATCCGGCACGCGGTAGATTTGGCGCGCATCCAGCAGTTCATCCAGCAGGATGGGATATTGAATCAGGTAGTCGGAGGCCCACAGGCTGGCGCTGGCGATGTCCGTCAGGCGTTGCATTACTTGAGGGTATTCCGATATGAAAGCCAGGTAGGAGGCGCGGCGGCTGATGCTTTCCAGCAGGGTCAGTACGCGCGCCAAAGTCTGGTCGCGGTTTGCCGGGGAGGCGCACAGCGCAATGAAATGCAGAACCAGATCGTCGAAGAGTTGCCGGCTGCTGTCCTGCATCTGGCGGTAGCGGATGCGGTTGCGGATCTGCAGCAGCCGTTCGGCAAGCGCGGCAGCGTCGGTGTAGCCGAGCTCCCCCAGGTTGGCGCGCAGTTCTTCCTCGCGCACGTTTTCGTTCCACATGGAATTGTCCGGCGCGGCATTTTGCGGCCGGTCGGTTTTTCGTGTGCTAAAAATCTTTGCGAACTGCGTACTCACCACATCGCGGTGCAGGTTTAGCTGCTCCAGCAAAGACGGATAATCCCGGTAACCCATACCTTCCGCCAGCCGGCCGTGATCATCAGGATTTTCAGGTAAATCCTGGGTTTGCCGGTCATCCAGATATTGCAGGCGGTGCTCAAGATTGCGCAGGAATATATAGGCTGCACTTAATTCGCCCACGGTTTTGGACCTGAGCTGGGCGTGCTTGCCCAGCAATTGCAGTATTTGCAAGGTGGGGCGGGCGCGCAGGCTGGCGTCGCGTCCGCCGCGTATCAATTGGAACACCTGGGCGATGAATTCGATTTCGCGAATGCCGCCGGGGCCAAGCTTGATATTGTTCAGGCGGTCGCGCCTTTGCACCTCCTGGCGGATTTGCGCATGCAGCTTGCGCATGGAGGCGAATGCGCCGAAGTCGAGATATTTGCGGAACACGAAGGGACGCGCGAGCTGCATGAGCTCGTTTGCTGAGGAACAATTTTCCGGGGAAATCACGCGCGCCTTGATCCATGCATAGCGCTCCCACTCCCGTCCCTGCGTGACCAGATATTCTTCCAGCGCCGCAAAACTCATCACCAGCGGACCGCTGTCGCCGTAAGGGCGCAGGCGCATGTCCACACGGAAAACATAACCCTCCCCGGTCAATTCGTGAATCAGGTTAATCAGGCGACGGCCGAGCTTGGAGAAAAATTCGTGGTTGCCGAGCGGGCGCGGTCCATCGGTTTCACCATCTTCCGGGTAAACAAAAATCAGGTCAATGTCGGAGGAGACATTCAATTCTCCGCCGCCCAGCTTGCCCATGCCGATCACTACCATTTCCTGCGCTTGGCGGCTGGAAGAACCGGTTGGCGTGCCGAATTGCTGCACCAGAGATGCCATGGCATGTTCCTGCGCGCGCCGCACGGACAGCTCCGCCAGTGAGGTCATGGTCGCCATCACCTCGTCCAGATTGGCCAGGCCGCCCAAATCGCGCGCCAGCAGTTTGAGCATCACGCGCTTGCGCAGGCGGCGCAGCGCACGCGACAGCGAGTTCTCATCCGCTACCGGCATGGCATCCAGCCATGCAGCCATTTCTGCGGCGCTGCACGGTTGCGCATAGTGCAAGCGCAGCCACGGCAATAGTCCGGAATCAGCGTCCAGCAGGTTGCGCGCATAACGGCTGCAATTTGTCGTGCGCAGCAAAATGGCGTCGAAATCGGTAGAAGCGGAGGGGGGGGCGGTATTCA
The DNA here is from genome assembly GCA_903873725.1 of uncultured Nitrosomonadales bacterium. GTDB lineage: Bacteria > Pseudomonadota > Gammaproteobacteria > Burkholderiales > Gallionellaceae > CAIQPV01. Next base: position 10,460 of record CAIQPV010000030.1, on the reverse strand, counting down.
TGGCAGGGGCTTCGGGTTAGAATGCGCGTTCAGGTAGGTTCATTATAAATCCCGAGTACCCATCATGGTTTGCTTGTTCGCGTAAATGCTGAAGACTTCCCTGCGGCTGGCCTGGCGCGGCCTCAACCATTTGACCCGTATTGCGCTGGTTTGCGTACTGCTGCTCGCACTTGCCTGCAGCACCCTGCTGCTGGTTTTGCGATACTGGGTATTGCCGAACGTCGAGCGTTATCACGACTTCATTACCGTCTCTGTCAGCAAGGCTATCGCCCAGCCGGTTTTCATCGGCAAGATTGAAGCCGATTGGGACGGAGTGCGCCCCCACCTGTTGTTTACCGATGTGCGCATCCTTGAAAAGGATAAACCGTCGATGACTGCGCTGGCATTACAGCATGTCGATGGTGTGGTGTCGTGGACGTCGCTGCTGCGTGGCGAAGTGCGCCTGTACAGTTTGCAGCTTGACCAGCCGGATTTGCTGGTCAGGCGGGATGCGCAAGGGTTGCTGCATGTCGCCGGACTGGCCCTCTCTGCCCAATCTCCCGGCCAGAACGGCCTCTCGGATTGGCTGCTGCATCAGACTTATATCGTGGTGCGCGATGCACGCGTTACCTGGCTGGACGAACAAAGTGCCACTCCCCCCCTGGTATTCAATCAACTGAATCTGCTTATCCAGAACCGCTGGCATCACCACCGTTTTGCATTGCGGGCGTTGCCCCCTGCGGAGCTGTCCGCGCAGCTTGATGTGCGGGGTGATTTTTCCGGGCAGAGTTTTAACGACCTGAAAGCATGGCACGGACAATTATTCACCCAGTTCAATTATGCCGATGTGGCGGCATGGCGCACATGGCTGCCGCTGCCTGCCGGTTTCAAGCGCGGCAGGGGGGCATTGCGCGGCTGGCTGGGCGTTGCGGACGGCAAGGTGAATCAGGTGACAGCAGACCTGGCTCTGGCGGACGTGCAGGCGCAAATGGCCGAAGGATTGGCGCCGCTTGATTTGCGCACGTTGAGTGGGCGCATCGGCTGGACTGAGTCGGAACAAGGCATTGAAGTTTCCACTCGCCGGCTTTCCCTGCTAACGAATGGAGTGACATTGCCGCCTACCGACTTTTACTTGCGCCTGACCCATGCATCAGGCACTCAACCGGCCGGTGGAGAGGTGCGCGCCAACACGCTGGAGTTGGCAAATCTGGTCAGTCTGACAGATTCACTGCCGCTGGGCGGGGAGTTGAAAAAACAGCTTTCCGAATTTGCGCCGCAAGGGACAGTCTCCGGCCTGCAGGCAACATGGCAGAGCGAAACCAACAAACCGCTGCATTTCGGGGTCAAGGCGCGGTTCGAGCAGTTGTCCATGAGGCGTACCGGCAAACTGCCCGGTTTCAGCGGATTGAGCGGCGAACTGGATGGTAGCGATACCACCGGCGTACTGACGCTGAATGCGCGCAAGCTGACGCTGGATGCACCGCAAATCATGACGGAGCCGCTGGCTTTTGATACGCTCACAGCACAAGGCAGTTGGCGCGCCGGCCAACAGGGGATGGAAGTGAAATTCAGCAATGTAGCCGCGTCGAATGCCGATCTTGCCGGAAACATGTTTGGCAGCTTCCAGGCTATGCCGAACAGCCCCGGATTGATAGACCTGAACATTAATCTGACGCGTGCCGCGATACGCCATGCCGACCGCTATATCCCGCTGGATGCACTGGACAAGGAAACCCATACCTGGTTGCGCAGCGCGTTACTTGACGGGCAGGCCGACGGGTTCCATTTGCGCCTGCACGGCGACCTGAACGATTTTCCTTTTACGGAAAACAAAAAAGGCATTTTCCAGATTAAGTCGCCGATCAGGGGCGGAACACTGGAATATGACAAGGACTGGCCGCAGATTGAAAACATCACCGGCGAATTGTTGATTCAGGGTAACCGTCTGGAAGTCATTGCCCCTTCCGGAATGACTGTGGGTACGCGCCTGCAAAAGGTCAGTGTGGTGATGCCGGACATGGTAAGCCGCGACCTGATATTGCAAGTGCGCGGTGATACCATAGGCGAAACTGCGCGCGGTCTGGATTTTATCCGGAAAAGTCCGGTGCATGGTTATATTGACGGCTTTACCGACAATATGACGGCACGCGGCAACGGCAACCTGCATCTGGCAGTGGATGTCCCGTTGCGCGGCAGCAAACCGGTGACGGTTTCCGGCACCTATCATTTTGCCGACAACGAGGTAAATATTGGAGAGGGTGCGCCGGTATTGCGTTCGGTAAATGGCGAATTGCTGTTTACGGAATCTTCGATGCGTACCAGAAACCTGACCGCGCAAATCCTCGGCGGCCCCGCTACCGTGGCAGTTCAAAACGGTGCGGACGGGGCGGTGCAGGCCAAAGTCCATGGCAGGGCCAACATGGATTCATTGCGCAAAAACATATCCAGTCCGTTGTTATCCCGTCTGCATGGCAACAGCGACTGGGACGCGGAAATTACCATGCAGAAAAAGTTGGTCAATGTGCTGGTGACTTCAAACTTGTCCGGCCTGGCTTCCGACCTGCCCGCGCCTTTTGCCAAGGGGGGCGGCGAGATGGTACCGTTACGCTTTGAGGTGAGGAGCACCGTTGCCAAACAGGATGTGATTTCCCTGCAATACGGCAAGCTGCTCAGCGCGAGACTTTTGCGCCGCGAGGAAGACGGCGACATGCTCATCAAACGCGGCACGATAATCTTTGGCGGCACCGGCAGGTGGCTTAACCGCGATGGAATATGGATCACCGGCACGGTGCCGCAGGTTGCGCTGGCAGGATGGGGAGGGTTGTTTTCATCCGCCGAAGGGCAGGTATCCGGCAGGGCATCGCCCTTCAGTATTGCCGGCGCAGAGCTGACGATCCAGAAACTCGATGTTTTCGGGCACAGCATGAATGGTTTGCGGGTCAACGCGCGCAATCAGGACGGTGTTCTCACGGCGCAACTGGCTGCCAGGGAAATAAACGGCGAGGTGAGCTGGCAATCGGCGGGCCAGGGCAAACTGGTGGCGCGATTGCGGAACCTGAACCTGGGCAAGGATGACAGCGGATCAACGGGGGAGCGTGTCAAGAAAGAAACGGAGGCCATGGCGGAACCCGCTACCGGCCAGAATTCCACCGGTACCGAATTCCCCGCACTCGATCTGGCGGTGGATGAACTTACCTGGAATGACAAGCAACTCGGCAAGATGGAATTACTGGCGCGGCAACACGGGCCGGACTGGCTGCTGGAACGCATGCGTATCACCAACCCGGACGGTGAGTTGACTGCGGACGGGAAATACCGCATGGCGGAGGGCAAGACGCAGACACAGGTTAACTTCAAGCTGGAAATCAGCAATGCGGGGAAAATACTTTCCCGTTCCGGTTATCCCGACAGCGTCAAGAATGGCAGCGGCAAACTGGAAGGCGAGTTTGCATGGCGCGGTGCGCCGGACAATTTCAGCTATGCCGCGCTGGACGGCAAACTCAGTCTGGATACCGGCAAGGGACAATTCCTGAAAATTGATCCGGGTGTCGGGAAGCTGTTGAGTATACTCAGCCTGCAAGCGCTGCCCACGCATATTACGCTCGGTTTCACCGACGTGTTCAGCCAGGGGTTTTCTTTCGACAGCATCACCGGTACGGCGCAGATCCGGCAGGGCGTGCTGGAGACCAGTGATTTCAGGATTGACGGTTCGGCCGCGAAAGTGACCATGCAGGGGCAGGTTGATCTGAACCGTGAAACGCAAAACCTGCGGGTGCGCATTCTGCCTGCCGTGGGCAACAGTGTTTCGCTGCTCGGGTTTGCCGCCGGACCGGTGGTGGGCATCGGGACTATTATCGCCAATAAAATTCTGCGCGAACCGCTCGATAAGTTGGTGTCGTTTGAATACAATGTGACAGGCACCTGGATTAACCCGAGCGTGATCAAGGCAGGACAACCGGTCGCCGGCCCGTCCGGCATAGAAAACAACCCTTAAAGAAAGCATCGACATGCAAGACGTAAATTCCAGCCGGAGCCGGCTCGCCGCGCCAAACCAGGCCTTCAAGGTCGCAGCCGTGCAGATGGCCTCCGGGCCGAATGTCGCGGGCAATTTGAGCGAGGCGCGCCGCCTGATCGAAAAGGCGGCAGATCAAGGTGCGCGTCTGGTCGTGCTACCCGAATATTTCCCCATCATGGGCTTGAGCGAGACGGACAAGGTGGCGGTGCGGGAACAGCCGGGCAACGGGGTGATCCAGTCTTTCCTGAGCGAGACGGCGCGCAACAACAAGATATGGCTGGTGGGGGGATCCATCCCGCTGGTCGCCAGCACACCCGGCAAAGTGCTCAACACCTGTCTGGTGTTCGATGAGAACGGTGATCAGGTGGCGCGTTATGACAAGATACACTTGTTCAATCTTGTCCTTGGCAATGAACAATACCATGAGGCGCGCACGATCGAGTCCGGCAATCAGGTGGTGGTGGTGGATAGCCCTTTCGGGCGCATCGGCCTGGCTATTTGTTACGACCTGCGCTTCCCCGAACTGTTCCGCGCAATGAAGGATGTCGACATCATCGTGCTGCCCTCCGCCTTTACCGAGACCACCGGCAAGATGCATTGGGAAGTGCTGGTACGCGCGCGCGCCATCGAAAATCTGGCCTATGTGGTGGCGGCAGCCCAGGGCGGCTATCACGTCAGCGGCCGCGAAACGCACGGCCACAGCATGATCGTGGATCCCTGGGGACGGATACTGGATCAACTTGCGCGCGGCTCCGGGGTGGTGATAGCCGAAGTGAATCCATCCTACCAGGCCAGCCTGCGCAACAGTTTGCCGGCGTTGTCGCACCGGATTCTATAAACTGGAATGACCATGAAAACCGATACCTCCTTTACCCTCGCGCAACACTCACTGCTCGCATCCCACTCTTTGGAAGTTCGCCATCTGGAGCGGGTGTTCAAGAAAATGATGGCGCACCGGGTGGACTATGCAGACCTGTATTTTCAGTACAGCCGTGCCGAGAGTTGGTCGCTGGAAGAAGGCATCGTCAAGTCGGGCAGCTTCGGCATCGAGCAGGGGGTCGGTGTGCGCGCGGTGAGCGGCGAGAAAACCGCTTTCGCCTATTCCGACGATATCAGCCTGTCCGCGCTGGAAAGTGCCGCGCTGGCTACCCGTGCGATTGCACGGCAGGGCGGGGCGCAAACAGCTCCGGTCCTGGGTCATGTCAAAGGCTTGCATGCGGACAAATACAAAAATCTTTATTTGCCGGACGATCCCATCGCCAGCCTGAACGATGCCGACAAGGTCGCGCTGCTGGAACGGCTGGAACGTTACGCGCGCGCCCTTGATCCGCGCGTGACTCAAGTGATGGCGGGGCTGGCAGGAGAATATGAAATGGTGTTGCTGGCGCGCAGCGACGGCCTGTTGAATGCCGACATCCGTCCGCTGGTGCGGCTGTCGCTGCAAGTGATCGTGGAAAGCAACGGCAAGCGCGAACAAGGTTCGGCGGGCGGCGGCGGACGCTTTGATTACACCTATTTCACCGACGAAGTGCTGCGCGATTATGCCGCCAGGGCGGTGCATCAGGCGGTAATCAATCTCGACGCCAAGCCTGCTCCGGCTGGCAATATGACCGTCGTGCTCGGCTCCGGCTGGCCCGGTATTCTGCTGCACGAAGCGGTCGGCCACGGGCTGGAGGGCGATTTCAACCGCAAGGGCAGCTCCACTTTTTCCGGACGCATCGGCGAGCGTGTTGCCGCGAAAGGCGTGACCGTGGTGGATGACGGCACGATCATCAATCGGCGCGGTTCGCTCAACATGGACGATGAAGGCAACCCCACGCAGCGCACGGTGTTGATCGAGGACGGCATTTTGCAGGGCTATTTGCAGGATACGCTGAACGCGCGCCTGATGGGCGTGCCGGTTACCGGCAATGCACGGCGGGAATCCTATGCGCACCTGCCGATGCCGCGCATGACCAACACCATGATGCTGAATGGCGACAAGACACATGAGGAAATCATCGCCTCGGTGAAACATGGTCTGTACGCGGCCAACTTCGGCGGCGGTCAGGTGGACATCACCAGCGGCAAATTCGTGTTCTCGACTACGGAAGCTTACCTGATCGAAGACGGCAGGATCACGACCCCGGTAAAGGGCGCGACCCTGATCGGGAATGGGCCGGAAGCGCTCATGCGAGTCAGCATGATAGGCAACGACCTGGCGCTCGACCCGGGCGTCGGCACCTGCGGCAAGGAAGGCCAGAGCGTGCCGGTTGGCGTAGGACAACCCACGGTAAGGATAGATGGATTAACGGTGGGAGGCACGGCTTAACTGGCGCAATCGTTCCCACGCTCTGCGTGGGAATGCTGCCGTGGACGCTCCGCGAGCACATAGTGTGCATAATCTCGACGCAGAGCGTCTGAAGCTGAATTCCCACGCAGAGCGTGGGAACGATATAAATACCGCTGGTAGTTTTTGGTGCAATTATCCAACGCTCATACGGTATAATCCGCGCCCTATTATGCTGATCTTTCGCGGACTACACCCTTCTGTTGAACAGCCGGTTGCGCTTACCATCGGTAATTTCGATGGAGTGCATCTCGGCCATCAGGCCATGCTTGCTCATTTGCGCGCGGCTGCGCGGGAGCGCGGTTTGCCGACGGCGGTAGTCATTTTCGAGCCGCACCCGCTTGAATTTTTCATGCCCCAGCAGGCTCCTGCGCGGCTGACCAGTATGCGCGAGAAGCTGGAATTATTTGCGGCATTCGGCGTGGACCGGGTGCATGTGTGCCGCTTCAACAAGCGCTTTGCGCAGATGAGTGCTGCGAATTTTGCACAAGCGTTGCACGCTGAGGCCGGGGCGAAGTTTGTACTGATCGGCGATGATTTCCGTTTTGGCAGCGGACGCAGCGGCGATTTTTCGCTGATGGAAAAAGTTGGCGAGCAGCATGGTTTCGGGGTGCAAGCGATGCACAGCGTGCTGCATGACGGAGTACGCATCTCCAGCACGGCAGTGCGCGTGGCTCTGTCTGAAGGCAGAATGGACGTGGCGCAATCTTATCTGGGGCGTCCATACAGCATCAGCGGGCGTGTGGAGCATGGCAATGGTTTGGGCAAGAAGATCGGTTTCCCGACCGCAAACATTCAGATGAAACACAATCGCCCGCCGCTGTCCGGGATTTTTGTGGTACGGGTGCAGGGTGATGACTTTTTGCCGATACAAGGTGTGTCCAGTTTGGGTGTACGCCCGACGGTAAGATCGGATGGCAAGCCGGTGCTGGAAGTTCACTTGTTCGATTTTTCACACCAGATTTATAACAAACACCTGCGCGTGGATTTTCTGCATAAACTTCGCGACGAAGAAAAATATCCGGACGTGGAAACATTGACACGGCAGATCGCGCTTGATGTAGAGAATGCTAAGAAATGGTTCGAACAACATGACTGATTATATTGCGCATCATTTAATAATGTTCGTCATTCCGGCGCAGGCCGGAATCCAGTCATTTTGTCCTGCTGCGCAGGTAACTATTTTGATAACTGGATTCCCGCCTGCGCGGGAATGACGGGGGGTATGGGGTTTTTACTGCAATAGGTTTTGTTCTGGAATTAAAGATGACTGATTATAAAAATACCCTGAATCTGCCCGACACTCCGTTTCCCATGCGCGGCGATCTCGCCAAACGCGAGCCGCTGATGCTTGCGCAATGGCAGGCGCAGCAGCGGCACCACAAGATACGCGCGGCGAGTATGGGCAGAAAAAAATTCATCCTGCACGACGGCCCACCCTATGCCAACGGCGACATTCACATCGGTCATGCTGTCAACAAGGTGCTGAAAGATATTATTGTCAAGTCGAAAACGCTTGCAGGCTTCGATGCGCCCTACGTGCCGGGCTGGGATTGCCACGGTTTGCCCATCGAGTTGCAGGTGGAGAAGAAGCACGGCAAGAACATTCCGCCCGCGCAGTTTCGCGAACTGTGCCGTACCTTTGCCGCCGAGCAAATCGAACGGCAGAAAAAAGATTTCATCCGTCTCGGCGTGCTGGGCGACTGGGATCATCCTTATCTGACCATGGATTTCAAGACCGAGGCGGAAATCATTCGCACACTAGGCAAAATCTTCGAACGCGGCTATCTGTATCAGGGACGCAAGCCGGTCAACTGGTGCCTGGATTGCCAGTCCGCCCTGGCCGAGGCGGAGGTGGAATACGAAGACAAAACTTCTTCCGCGATTGATGTCGGTTTCGAGGTGAAAGACAAGCCCGCGCTGGGCAAGGCATTCGGTGTTTCGCTGCCCGGTGAGGCGAAGGTGTATGCGGTGATCTGGACTACCACGCCGTGGACGCTGCCTGCCAACCAGGCGGTGAGCGTGCATCCGGAGCATGAATATCGGCTCATCCATACTGCACAAGGCTATCTGGTGCTGATCGCGGAACTGGCCGATGCCTGCCTCGCACGCTACGGGCTGGCTGAAGGAGCGCATATCGCCGGAGTATGCAAGGGCGCCGCGCTGGAAATGTTACCGCTGCAACACCCGTTCAATGACCGCATCGTGCCCATCATCTGCGGCGAGCACGTCACGCTGGAAGCGGGTACGGGTCTGGTGCATACCGCACCGGCACATGGCCTGGACGACTATTTCATCGGCCAGAAATACGACCTGCCGAATGACAACCCGGTGGGCGACGACGGCAAGTTCATCTCCACCACGCCACCTGCCGGTGATACCGCTTTGGCGGGCCTGTTCGTTTGGAAAGCAAACGATGTGGTGGTTGAAGTGCTCAAGGCCGGAGGTCACTTGTTGCACCTCGAAAAGATTCAGCACAGTTATCCGCACTGCTGGCGGCACAAGACGCCGATTATTTTCAGGTCAACGCCGCAGTGGTTTATCGGGATGGGGAATCAGAATACAGAGGACAGAGGACAGAAGACAGAAAGGCCTCCGACATTGCGCGATCTCGCCAATCAAGCCGTCGCAGCCACCGAGTTTTTCCCCTCCTGGGGACGCGCCCGCCTCGAAGCGATGATCAAGAATCGCCCGGACTGGTGCGTGTCGCGCCAGCGCAACTGGGGGGTGCCGATGCCGTTCTTCGTGCACAAGGAAACCATGCAACTCCCTCCGCGCTCACTTGAATTGCTGGAACAGGTCGCGCAACGCGTGGAGCAGTTCGGTATCGAAGCATGGTTCAGCCTGAATTCCGTGGATTTGCTCGGTGAAGATGCGGAACATTACCGCAAGCTCTCCGATACGCTGGACGTGTGGTTCGATTCCGGCGCCACCCATGCCGCCGTGCTGGCGAAACGCGAAGAACTGCGCTTTCCCGCCGACCTGTATCTGGAGGGTTCAGACCAGCATCGCGGCTGGTTCCAGTCCTCGCTGCTGACCTCGTGCGCCGTTAATGGCCGCGCGCCTTACGATGCGTTGCTCACCCACGGTTTCGTGGTGGACGGGCACGGCCACAAGATGTCAAAGTCCAAGGGTAATGTGATCGCCCCGCAGAAGGTGTTCGACACTTTGGGGGCAGACATCCTGCGCCTGTGGGTCGCGTCCACCGATTATTCCGGCGAACTGACTATTTCCGACGAGATACTCAAGCGCGTGGTGGAAAGCTATCGCCGCATCCGCAATACCCTGCGCTTCCTGCTGGCCAACATTGCCGACTTTGATGCGCGGCGCGATGCCATGCCGGTTGGGCAGTGGCTGGAGATAGACCGCTATGCACTGGCGCTGGCGCAGAAATTGCAGGACGATATTTGCGCGGATTATGAGCGCTACGAATTCCATCTGGTAGTGCAAAAGCTGCAAGGTTTTTGTTCCGAAGACCTGGGCGGCTTCTACCTCGACATTCTCAAGGATCGTCTTTATACCGCCGCAGAAAATTCACCCGCGCGCCGTTCCGCGCAAAACGCCCTGTACCATATCGCCCACAGCCTGGTGCGATTGATGGCGCCGGTACTCAGCTTTACCGCCGAGGAGGTGTGGGCTACCTTGAACGGCACGCAGGATATCAGCGTGTTCGAGCAGCAATGGTATGCGCTTCCCGATTCCGGGCTGAGCGGTGCAGGTGTCAGCACCTGGTGGGACATTCGCAACATTCGCGAGTCGGTGAACAAGAAACTGGAAGAGGCGCGCGCGGCGGGTGCGATTGGATCGGCGCTGGCTGCCGAAGTGGATATTTATACGGATGACGATAACTACGATGCGTTGGCGCGATTGGAAGACGACCTTCGCCTTGTGCTGATTACCTCGCGCGCTACCGTGCATCGGGCGGCGGAGCGGCGCATTGTTGTAACGCCCAGCTCACATGCCAAGTGCGAACGCTGCTGGCATTACCGCGCCGATGTGGGCAGCGATGCAAACCATCCGGCGCTGTGCGGACGCTGTGTGAGTAATTTGTTTGGAAGTGGCTTGCAAAGTAAAATGGAGTTGATAAGCGAAATTGCTTCCGTTCTTGCGTTCAGTGCCTCAAATAATAATGATAAG
>CAIQPV010000029.1 GCA_903873725.1 uncultured Nitrosomonadales bacterium | reverse complement strand
TGGTGTGCGGTCATGGCCGGTATCGCATCACGGATGCCTTGTTCGGGCGAGCATTCGGTATCTTTATCTGCGTAGCCTGGCGCGTAGGTTTCTGCAAGCGGAAAAACATCCTCTTCCGAAGTGTGGCCGCACCAACTCTCGAAATGGAACAGCGCCACAATTGCGGTCAAGCTGACATATTCTGAAAAAATTATTTCCGGCGTAAGGCCGCCTGCGACCCCGTGCAATTTTTTCATCAGGCGAGCGTGGAACGCATTGGTCTGCTCTAGTTTCGCTTTTTTTGCTGCCGCCGCTTTTTCCTGGGCAAGTTTGTCGATGCCCGTGCCTTTGCCCGATTTTACCGTGACCTCCATGCCCATTTCTCGCAGACGCTTGATGGCGTCCTCGATCTTGATGGTTTCAATTAGCGTGTGGTGATGGGTGTTCTCGATCAGGGTCTTTTGCACCGGCGGTTTGCCGGTCGCTTTTTCCGGCTCGAACGATTTTTTGCCCAGCACTTCCTTCCAGGTTCGCTCGTCCGGATCGTGGGGGCAAACGTCATCCAGATTAGTGTAGGTGCTGTCATGGATCGCGTTGTTGTATTTCGGATATTTGATGATCTTCTGAGCGTCCGTGCCGGTGATCACGGCATGGCCTTTGGCCTCGGCATCTTTTTGTAACGCCAGCACATGCGCGGTTTTTTTCATGGCGAAACAAACCGTGTCGGTGCACACGTCTTTACTGCTCACGTCGTCAAACAGCTCGGGCTGATTACCCGTTCGTTTGACGCAGCTGATGCAGGAACCAATTTTGGCCAGCAGCTTGTCATCTTCGATCTGGAAAGGCGCATTTTCGAGATTGGTCATGTACTCGCGCTGGAGCATGTTGCGCGCCACGCGGAATGACATGGTATTGCCCTGCCAGTCCTGCTTGGTGACTTCCTTGAGCGCCTGCTCCTGCAGCTTGGCGACGGGGATTCGTGCAATCAGGAGGGCTGTGGACGCATCGATGAGTTCATCATAAAACGCCTGGCGCGCATTCGGGCCCAATGCGCAAAGTTTCAAGCGGCCATAGATGTAGCCTCGACTCTTGCCGATCTCGGCGGCGATGTCATCGGCGGTGCGCGCATGGTCTTTGATCAGCCGTTCATACCCCTCGGCTTCTTCGAGCGGATGCAGATCGTCGCGTTGCAGGTTTTCGATCACTTGGGCATGCAGCACCTGCATGTTGCTCAGGTTGCGGATAAAGCACGGCAGCACTTCCAGTCCGGCAATTTTGGCGGCACGATAACGGCGTTCGCCCGAGATGATTTCGTAACGACCGGTATCTTTAAACAGGGACACCTGGCGCACCAGCAAGGGCTGTAAAACGCCCTGCGTGTCGATGGATATCGCAAGTTCCTTCAACTTATTTTTATCGAAGCGTTTGCGCGGGTTGGTTTTGGATGGCTCCAGTTTGTCTATCGGCAGCATGTGCAGCATTGATTCTGCGGGTGGGGTGGGGGCGTTCATGGCGGTTCCTTATGCGAAATGTTGGTTGTGGATACGTTCGATGATTTCGATCTGCTTGTCGGACAGTCCGGTGGTCTTAACGCCATCGTTAGTCCTAGTGGATATGTTCCGGATAAACTCGCTTTCCCAGTCGGTGACATCGCGGGAGCCAGCCAGTCCACTGATGCGCTTGATCATGGTGCCGATGCTGTTCATAGCGTGTCCCTCGCCAACAAAATCGCATTGCGTAGCGTATGTCCGCGCTTGAGGTAATAAATCACGTCGCGCACCAGGGCGACGGTGTTGATGTAGCGGACTTTTACGCGGCGCATGGCACCTCCTGATTGGCTGCTTGCTTAATGCGGATGGGAATCTCACGGTAACCCGGCGGGATGATCGGCGAGATAACGGTGTGGATGCCGTTGTCGATCAAGAACATCTTGTTGGTGCGCGCCAATTTATAGGCATCCAGCACGGTCATGTCGAGTGCCGGAATAACGGCATCAAATTTAAGGTTGTTCATGCCGCCTCCTTTTTCGCTTTCAAGGCCGTTTTAAGGTTGCGCTCAAGCGCCGCGCGAACCGCTTTGATGATGGGTGCGGCATCATCGGCTTCGATGAAACACCCCCCGTAGTTTGTGTTGATCGAAAATCCGCGCTCCATGTCCGGCACCTGCTTGGCGAGGGAATATTCAAGGTTGTCGGTGTAGTTGCTCATGGTTTTCTCCTCGGATCAGAATGCGAGTTGTTGGGAGGTGTTGGCGCGCTGCTGCTGGGCGTGCATCTGGATTGCACGGAATTTCTCGCGCTCTTTGTCGATGTTGTACCCGCGCAGTTTCAGCAGGTGGATGCAGCGTCCGCACTGGTCTTTTTCCTTGGCGGCAAAAAATGCCGAAAAGGAAAGAATGGTTGAATTGCTCCGGTTTGGATGCTGTCCGCACAAAGAACGCTCATGTCCGATGTAGGTGTGGACTGTGGTGTGGTCTGCTTTTTTCATCATTTCTCCCGTTTTTACACCCTGGCTAAATG
>CAIQPV010000028.1 GCA_903873725.1 uncultured Nitrosomonadales bacterium | reverse complement strand
GGGTTCCGGTGTACCGGTACCCGGAGCGTAAGCGGGGTCAAGCGCATCAATATCAAAGGTCAGATAGAGCGGCGGATTACCTGCTTTTTTCATGCGTGCACGGACCCCATCAATTACCTCCTGCAATGATTCACCATCACGTCCCCGCAACTCGCGGGCGGTGTAGATGCGTCCGCCGTGGTCGTTCACATACTCGCGCGCCTCGCGCACCCCGGAAGAGCGGATACCGACTTGCACGAATGCTTCCGGAATGACCAATCCTTCGGTAAACGCTTCATACACCCAGGTGCCGTGTCCGGAGGGTTCGCCAAAATGATCACTCCAGGTATCGCAGTGCGCGTCAAAATGAATGCAGGCAAGAGGCTGTCCATAGTGTGCGCTGTATGCACGCAACAGGGGCAGGGTAATCGAATGGTCACCGCCCATCCAAACCATCTCATGCTTGCCAATCATTGCGCTCGCTTGCGGCATCAGCGCAGCGCGCATGGTCTCAAGACTGGTATTGGGCAGCAACAGATCGCCCATATCGGCCAATTGACCAAGCGGCGTAGTATCAAACAACGGATGGGTTGCGTCACAAAGCATGCGGCTGGTCTGCCGAATCGCCCCCGGCCCGAGCCGCGCTCCCGGTCGATTGGTGACGCTGCAATCCCAGTTCACACCGGCTATCGCAAAAGGTTTACCCGACAGCGCGGCGGGAGGTGCATCAGGAGTAATCGGCAATCCGAGAAATCCGCCCGCGGACAAATAAGCAAAAGCATGATTCATGGTGTAACTCCATTCAGATAATTTGGAAACAACCAGGGAGACACGCGGATTTATTCGTCATCCCCGCGAAGGCGGGGATCCAGCGCTTTAATTTACTGGGTTCCCGCCTTCGCGGGAACGACAAAGCCGAATAAATCGGCGTTTCCATAGCGTATGTTTGCATCATAGCGCGCTTGTCGTCACTCGTTGTTCATGAAATAAATGTGCTGAAATTTAGTATGCTGAAATGTCTTAAAAATTTATGTAGAACTTGCTATTGGGATTAAGAATTGGGTAGGATACTAACCCAGATAATGGCCCAATCACTAGAGCCACTTTTTGCTAAAACAATGGAGCCGCTTGGGTTCGCTCCGCAAGCATGACTTCCCAACTTGAAAAGGCCCATTATGCCCGCTACGGATTCTCCAAACGATAGATTACTCCTTAATGCCTCAACTTTGCTCGAAAGCGAACGCCAGCTTTATCTGAATCTGCACCCTGCTTCGCAGCAGTTGGCGCAACAGGCCAGCCAACATTTCTTGTATGGTGTGCCCATGCACTGGATGAACGACTGGGGTACCCCGGCACCACTTTTTGTCCGCCACGCGCAGGGTGCCCATTTTACTTGTGCCGATGGACTCGACTATGCGGATTTTTGCCTGGGAGATACCGGGGCCATGTTTGGCCATAGTCCTGAACCGGTAGCACGGGCTCTGGAACGGCAAGCACGTCGCGGTTATACCACTATGCTGCCTGACATGGTTGCAGCAGAAGTAGGTGCTGCATTGGCAGAACAATTTGGCATGCCCTGTTGGCAACTGACCACCACCGCAACTGATGCCAACCGCTTTGTCCTGCGCTGGGCACGGGCAGTTACAGGTCGAAAAAAATTGCTGGTATTCGACGGCTGTTACCACGGCACTGTAGACGACACCATGGTAGATGTTGAAGCCGGACGAACGGTCAGCCGCGCAAGCCTGCTCGGGCAGACGGTAGATTTAGGACTATATACCGTCGCAGTGGATTTTAACGACCTGGCTGCAATAGAACGCGAACTGGCAAGCGGTGATTTCGCCTGCCTGCTTACCGAGCCGGCACTCACCAACTGCGGCATGGTTCCCGCACTGCCCGGCTTCATCGCCGGCCTGCGAGAATTGACCCGGCGTCACGGCACGCTGCTGGTCCTTGATGAAACCCATACCATCTCCAGTGCACGGGGCGGCTGGTCACGCAATGCCGGCATTCAGCCGGATTTCATGGTGATCGGCAAACCGATTGCCGGCGGCTTGCCGGCAGCAGCCTACGGTTTCAGCGAGGAGTTGGCCGCAAGGATGAAATCCGCCAAAGACGCTGCACCCGCCGGGCATTCCGGCATTGGCACGACACTTTCCGGCAACATGATGACCTTGGCCGCCATGCATGCCACCCTCACCGAGGTGGCGACTTCAGCCGCCTACGCGCATATGCTTGAACTTGCAAGTTCACTGGAAAATGGACTTAACGCTGTGTTGCAAAAACATTCTTTACCGTGGTGCATCACCCGTATCGGTGCTCGGCTCGAACTTCAATTCTGTGCGACTGCCCCTGTCAATGCAAAGGAAGCGCGTATAGCCCAGCATGACGAACTGGAAAGCGCAATTCACCTCTTCCTGCTCAATCGCGGCGTGCTGTTGACACCATTCCACAACATGATGCTGGTATGCCCGGCTACCAGCGACACTGATATCGCTAAACTGCTCCGGGTATTCGGAGAATGTCTGACAACGCTTATCTATTCTTCGGAAGCGAATGTCCCCAGCTGACCGGCGTTGAGTCCGTGTTGCACCAGTCAATCTGG
>CAIQPV010000027.1 GCA_903873725.1 uncultured Nitrosomonadales bacterium | reverse complement strand
TATTTTTTGACACGTTGTGGGAATAGGTGTCGCCGTTTGGACAACTGGTGTCATTGCTGAAGGATTTCCTTGGGTAGGGATGTCATCGAATTACTCCGGGTGATTAATGGGTGGAATAAATTTTGCGACTTGATCGGGCGTCAATTGTTTCATGCAATTGAAGTGCCCGAGCGGACATTCCCGTTTGAAACACGGGCTGCATTTCATGTCGAGCTTGAGCACTTGCGCGTGTGCCGACAGCGGCGGCGTGAAGCGCGGACTGCTGGAACCGTATAGCGCGAGCATCGGGCGATCCAGCGCGGCGGCGATATGCATCAGACCGGAATCGTTGCTTACGACCAGATCGGCGCACGACATCAGTGCAATGGCATCCGCCAAGTCTGTTGCACCGCACAGGTTATGGCAGGCGTGGTTGCCGAGAGCGACGATTTTGTCCCCGATGTCTTTGTCTTTGGGCGAACCGACCAGCCACACGGCAAAGCCCAGATTACGCAAGTGCTGCGCAAGCTCGGCGAAATAGGGAATCGGCCAGCGCTTGGCCGGCCCGTATTCCGCGCCGGGACAAAACACTGCAATCGGTTGTTCGAGAGTCAGGCCAAACTTGCCGAGTACGTTTTCGCGCTGCTCCACTGTGACATGCAAACACGGTTGCGGCAGAGGGCGATGCATGGTATCGCCCGGCGCTTCGGCGAGTTGCGCGAAACGTTCCACCATCAGCGGTAACTCATGTTTGTTTAGCTTGCGCGTATCGTTCAGCAAGCCGAAACGCATTTCGCCGACGAAACCGGTGCGCAACGGAATGCCGGCGAAGAAAGGCACCAGTGCGGACTTGAATGAATTGGGTAACACTAGAGACTGGTCGTAATGCGCGGCACGCAATTGTTTGGCCAAGTGATAGCGTGCCGCCAGTTTCAATGCGCCATGCGGGAAAGGGTTGATGATGACTTCATGCACCTCCGGCATCTGGCGTAACAACGCTGCGGTCCATGGCGGCGCGAGCAGATCAATCTGCGCTTCAGGGTGACGCTGCATGAGACGAACCAACATGGGCTGCATCAACATGCAGTCGCCTACCCAGCTTGGCGCAATGACGAGGATTTTCTGCATTCGGGTATCCAATGCGCCTCTCTCCCGCTTTCAGGACAGAGGCAGGGGGGAGGGATGTGACAACGGAATTCCTTTTCCCGGCCTTGCAGCGGGTGAGGGTAAGGTTTAGTGATGTCCCTTGGGCAACTCGCCCTTGAACTTATATAGCGTACTGCAATAAGGGCAACGCGCCTCACCCAATTTATCCACCGGGATGTACACTCTGGGATGTGCATTCCACAAAGCCATGCCCGGCGTCGGGCAGTGCAATGGCAGTTCTGCGGCGGTGACTTCGATGTATCGTTGTTTGGCGTGTTCGGTTTGCATTGTTTGCCCTTTGTCTTAAAGCGGGATGAAACGGGACGCTCGTTTTAAACGTGCGCCAGCCAGTCGGCATGCTGCGGATTCTTGCCGCTGACACAATCGAAAAACAAGGATTGCAGGCGGTGGGTGACCTGCCCCCGCGAACCGCAACCGATGGTGCGGTTATCCAGTTCGCGGATCGGGGTGACCTCCGCTGCGGTTCCCGTGAAGAATGCCTCGTCGGCGCAATATACTTCATCGCGGGTGATGCGCTTTTCGATCAGTTCGATACCAAGATCTTTTGCCAGGGTGACG
>CAIQPV010000026.1 GCA_903873725.1 uncultured Nitrosomonadales bacterium | reverse complement strand
GCGCGTTCAACGCCTGATTCAGATCCCACAGAATGTCATCAATATCCTCGATACCCACACTCAGGCGTACAAAGTCCGGACTGACGCCTGCCGTAGTTTGTTGCTCCGGCGTAAGCTGGCTATGTGTGGTGCTGGCCGGATGAATCGCCAAACTTTTTGCATCTCCCACGTTGGCAACGTGACTGAAGAGTTGCAGACTGTCGATAAACTTCTTGCCTGCTTCAGCTCCACCCTTGACCCCGAAGCCGAGGATTGCCCCTGCTCCCTTGGGGAAATATTTCTTGGCGAGTTCATGATCCGGATGGCTTTTCAGGCCTGGATAAGTGACCCAGTTAACCTTGGGATGTTTCTCCAAATATTCAGCCACCGCCTGCGTATTCTGTACATGGCGCTCGATCCGCAACGACAGCGTTTCCACTCCTTGTAGTGTTTGCCAGCTATTGAACGGAGCTTGCACCGCGCCGATGTCGCGCAACACATGCACCCGCGCCTTGATGATGAAGGGCGGCAAGCCTATCCCGGTAAGACTGGAATAAACCAGCCCGTGATAGGAAGGATCGGGCTCGTTGAAATTTGGGAAGCGGCTGCTGGTCCAGTCGTAGTTTCCGCCATCCACGATCACTCCGCCTATGCTGGTGCCGTGCCCGCCGATAAACTTGGTGGTGCTGTGCGTGATGATGTTCGCACCCCACTCAAATGGACGAAACAAATAGGGTGTCGGCAGTGTGTTGTCGATCAGTAGCGGAATGTTGTGCTTCTTTGCAATCGCCGCGACTTCCTCGATTGGAAACACGGTGATGTCCGGGTTGCCCAGAGATTCACCGTAGATAATTTTGGTATTGGGTCGGATTGCCCTTTCAAAAGCGGAAGGATCGCGCGGATCAACGAAAGTCACTTCGATGCCGAGTTTGGGCAAGGTGTAGGCAAACTGATTATAGGTGCCGCCATACAAACGACTCGACGAAACAATGTGGTCACCCGCATTGGCGAGGGTGAATATCGCCTGCGCCTGGGCCGCGTGACCGGAGCTGGCAGCCAATCCTGCTACCCCGCCTTCCAGGTCGGCGATGCGTTGCTCCAGGACATCGGTAGTAGGGTTCATCAGGCGCGTGTAGATATTGCCCAATTCCTTGAGTGCAAACAAATTCGCCGCATGTTCGGTGTTGCGGAACTGATAGCTGGTCGTTTGATAGATTGGCACCGCACGGCTGCCGGTGGTGGGGTCCGGCTTCTGGCCGGCGTGAAGTTGGCGGGTAGCAAAACCCTGTTTACGTGGTGTATCGGACACTTGAACATCCCTCCCTGGTTGAGAATTAAAAGGCTTTCTGATGAATTGCAACAGTCTGCAAATCGCGCTCACGGCAAATTCCTCATTTATGAAACGGCAACGAACTTTAGGGGAAGAGATGATCAAACAAAACGAATAAATTTTCACATGCTTACCAGTATTTTGACTAAGCAATACAAGACCAGGCTGGAAAGTTGATTTGCCGATGACAATGAATATTTGTGCCGGTTCGGCAACGCGATGCAACTTCGCAATAACTATTCAAGAATTCGAGTCCGATCTTTCCTTATTCAATTTAAGAATAAGGAAAGATGAATAAATGATTTCCATGAATAATGAATGTTCTTTATAGTGCATGTCAGTAACCTGAATGAGCGCGTTACGTTTTATCTGTGGAGAATCTTGTGTCAAAATTCAAGGCGCATAGCGTCCTGCCGGGCTTCAATCTGTCTCTCGGCTATACCCTGCTGTACTTATCGCTGATCGTGCTTATCCCCTTGTCTGCATTATTCTTCAAGACTGCTACGATGGGATGGAGCGGATTCTACGATCTGGCGACCGGCGAGCGGGTACTGGCTTCCTTGCGCGTAACCTTCTTCGCATCCTTTGCAGCAGCAGTGTTGAATGCCCTGTTTGGCTTGATAGTGGCATGGGTGCTGGTGCGCTACACCTTCCCCGGCAAGCGCGTGGTAGATGCACTGGTGGACTTGCCGTTTGCCTTGCCCACCGCTGTCGCGGGTATCACACTGGCGGCGCTTTACGCACCCAACGGCTGGATCGGCCACTACTTTGCCGCCTATGACATTAAAATCGCTTATACGCCACTCGGCATCGTGGTGGCATTGACCTTTATCGGCCTGCCGTTTGTGGTGCGCACGGTACAGCCGGTGCTGGCCGATGTCGAAGCGGAAGTGGAGGAAGCTGCGGCCAGTCTGGGAGCCGGTCGCCTGGCTGTGTTCCGTCGCGTCATTTTTCCGGCGGTTTATCCGGCGTTGCTGACCGGATTTGCGCTGGCATTCGCGCGTGCCATCGGCGAATACGGATCGGTGATTTTTATTGCCGGGAATATGCCCTACATTTCGGAGATTGCCCCGCTGCTGATCGTTTCCAAACTTGAGCAATATGATTATGCGGGTGCAACAGCTATTGCCGTGCTGATGCTGCTGGTTTCCTTTGCCCTGCTCTTTGCCATCAATGGCTTGCAGTGGTGGAATAGCAGGAGGGGGACTAGATGATGTTGTTGCCCATTATTGCGCCCACCTCCCCTTCATTGATGGAACTACTAGCCATTCCGCTAAGCCCCAAAGTGCGGGGCAAGCGGCTGGTTATCCGGCGCTGCGTGTGTTGTTGGGGCTTCAGCCCCTTACAACCACGGCGTACCCCTTGCGGGTGCAGGCCGGAATCCGGCGGGTTTAAACAAAAGGCATTTTTTAATGATTGGATTCCGGCCTCCGCCGGAATGACGGTCGCTTTAGTGAATCGGCGTCTGTCATGAGTTTCAACGATCAATCCATACTGAGCAGAAAAATCTCCACCCATGAATCCAGAAGCGTGACGTTGCTGTTGATCGCAGTTGCGCTTGGTTACCTGCTGCTTTTCCTTGCCCTTCCGTTGTTTTCAGTATTTTATGAAGCATTCAGCAAAGGCTGGAGGCTTTATCTGGACGCCATCCGGGAACCGGATGCGTTGTCGGCAATCAAGCTTACGCTGATTACTGCATGCATTTCCGTACCTGCCAATCTGGTGTTTGGCATTGCCGCAGCCTGGTCAATTGCCAAGTTTGAATTTCGCGGAAAAAGCCTGCTCATCACTTTGATAGACCTGCCGTTCGCAGTCAGTCCGGTGGTGTCCGGCCTGGTCTATGTGCTGCTCTTCGGCGCAAACGGCTGGATCGGTCCGTGGTTGCAGGCCCACGACATCAAGCTCATTTTTGCTGTGCCGGGTATCGTGCTGGCAACCATCTTTGTCACTTTCCCGTTCATCGCGCGCGAGCTTATTCCTCTGATGCAGGCTCAAGGCAAAGAAGAGGAAGAGGCGGCTATTTCGCTGGGTGCATCCGGCTGGCAGACCTTCTTCCGCGTGACCCTGCCCAACATCAAATGGGGACTGCTGTATGGCGTAATCCTGTGCAATGCCCGGGCGATGGGCGAATTCGGCGCAGTGTCGGTTGTGTCCGGTCATATTCGCGGGTTGACCAATACCATGCCGCTGCATGTTGAAATTCTTTACAACGAATATAACTTTGTTGCTGCTTTCAGTGTGGCCTCGCTTCTTGCCTTGCTGGCGCTGGTCACTTTGGGGATCAAGTCGCTGGTCGAATTGCAGGCGAAACGCAGCGGCGAACCTTTGCATCACGGAGCATAACAATGAGCATCACCATAACCAATCTGAACAAACAATTTGGCACTTACAAAGCGCTGAATGATATTAACCTTGAAGTGCGCAGCGGTGAACTGCTCGCCTTGCTCGGCCCGTCAGGCTGTGGCAAAACCTCTTTGCTGCGTATCATCGGCGGGCTGGACGTCGCGGATGCCGGCAAGTTGCTGTTCAACGGGGAAGATGTCGAGCAGCGAAATGCACGCGAACGCAATGTCGGTTTTGTATTCCAGCATTACGCACTATTTCGCCACATGACTGTTTTTGAGAACGTGGCATTCGGTCTGCGCGTCAAACCCAAAAAGGAACGCCACAACGAGGCTGAGATCAAACGACGCGTGCATGAATTATTAGATCTTGTTCAACTTGACTGGCTTGCCGACCGTTATCCGTCGCAGCTTTCCGGGGGACAACGGCAACGTATCGCCTTGGCGCGGGCGCTTGCAGTGGAGCCAAAAATATTGCTGTTGGACGAACCGTTCGGTGCACTCGACGCCAAGGTGCGCAAAGAGTTGCGCCGCTGGCTGCGGCGGTTGCATGACGAGTTGCACATCACCAGCATCTTCGTCACCCACGATCAGGAAGAGGCGCTGGAAGTGGCCGACCGCGTGGTGGTAATGAACAAGGGAAATATCGAGCAGATCGGTACACCGGACGAAGTATATGCCACACCCGCCACTCCCTTTGTATATCAGTTCATCGGCAATGTGAACCTGTTTCACAGTCGCGATTACGCATCATGGACTGAACAGCACGGTGATGCGGTGGCTTACGTGCGCCCTCACGACATAGATATCAGCCGCACCCCACAGGACAGTACCGCATTGCAGGTGGAGGTAAAACTGGTACGCGCTATCGGTTCAGTGGTGCGAGTTGAAGTGGCTGCGGACGGGAGCAGCGAATTTATCGAAATTGAGCTTAGTCGCGAACGCTTTGATGCCACAACCTTGGCGAATGGAGATAAGGTGTTTATCCGCCCACGCCAGTTCAGGGTGTTCCAGACAGGAGGACAACATGAACTTTCAGCAGCTTAGGATTATCCGTGAAGCGGCGCGCTGCAACTTCAATCTCACCGAGGTTGGCAATGTACTGTTTACTTCCCAGTCAGGAGTATCAAAACATATCAAGGATCTTGAAGATGAGTTGGGTGTGGAACTTTTCGTGCGCAAGGGAAAACGGCTGCTTGGGCTGACCGATCCGGGAAGCGAATTGCTTGTATTTGCCGAGCGAATTTTGCTGGACGCCAACAACATCAAGAATCTGGTCGAGCAATATAGCAAGCGCGACGAGGGGCAACTGACCGTGATTGCCACCCACACCCAGGCGCGCTATGCACTACCCAAGGTTATCACCGAATTCAAAAAGAGCTTTCCGAAGGTCCATCTGAAACTGCATCAGGCCGGTCCCAACGAGATTGTATCCATGTTGCTGAGCGGAGAAGCCGACATCGGCGTGGCAACCGAAGCGCTTGCCGATGTCACCCGGCTCGATTCACTTCCCTATTACTCTTGGTACCATGGGGTGATCGTGCCAGCCGGGCACCCATTGGAGAGGGAGAAGCAGTTAACCTTGCAGTCACTTGCCGAGTTCCCTATCGTCACCTACCACGAAGGACTTACCGGGCGCGCAAAGATAGACCGGTCGTTTGCCGATGCCGGGATTGCACCCGATATCGTGATGTCCGCGCTGGATGCGGACGTGATCAAGACTTATGTGGAATTGGGTATGGGAATAGGCATTATTGCCTCAATGGCGTTTAATCCCGTCAAGGATACCGACCTGCGCTTGCTGAAATGCGACCATCTGTTCGAAGCGAATACGACTTATGTCGCCTTGCGGCACGGACATTACCTGCGTAGCTTTGCCTACCGGTTTATTGAGTTGTGTTCAACGGCTCTGGATGAGGAAACTGTACGTGCCAGATTCGCATTACATGCAGCATAAGTCTCGGCAGATTGCCTGTATCGGTGGCGTAAAAACTAGTCTATATTATGGTCTTGCCAACCCTCATATAGCCATAGTCAAAGGCTTTGTGAATTCCGCCGCGAAAATAACGGGGAGAGACCGCCATGTTCAACCAAGCCACCTTCAACTTTCTCGACGCGCTGTCCGTAAACAACAACCGCCAATGGTTCGAGGACAACAAACCGGAATATGAAATGCAGGTTCGTCAACCCTCGTTGGAATTTATTTCTGCCATGGCGCCTCATCTCGCCAAAATTGCACCCAATTTTCGTGCCGATCCGAAGAAAGTCGGTGGGTCGCTCATGCGCGTTTATCGCGACACGCGTTTCTCCCGCAATAAGACACCGTATAAAACCAACATCGGCATCCAATTCCGGCATGCATTAGGCAAGGACGTGCACGCTCCCGGCTTCTATCTGCACATCGCCCCGGAAGAATGTTTTCTCGGAATCGGGTGCTGGCATCCCGAGCCCGATGTTTTGACGCAGATACGCCAGCGCATTGCGGAACACCCTGAGAAATGGTTCGCTGCAAAAGGGGATAAGAAGTTTGCCAAATATTTCATCCTCGAAGGCGATTCGCTCAGCCGCCCGCCCAAAGGCTACTCAGCTTATCATCCGGCAATTGAAGATTTGAAGCGCAAAGATTTTATCGGCCTGTCTCCGCTTTCAAAAGACGAAGTTATCGGTAACGGCCTGTTGAAGATTGCCAATGCCCGTTTTTCCGCATCCGTTCCACTGATGAGTTTTCTGTGCGCTTCATTGAACGTGCCCCTGTGAAAACATTTCACCCCGGCATCAAAATTTTCTGAAAAGGAAACTTGCAGTACATTCGCCGCCTGTTACCTTGCCTCGTCCCTCTTTCGTAACGCGCGCCATAACCACCAGCCGAACGCCACCAGTGTAACCCCGACCAGCCACAACGGCCACAGCAGCGGTCGGTTCCACTGTATGCGAAGTTTGTCGCGCTGCGCAGCGTCTATGCGCAAGTATTTAAGGCTGTTGTTCGCCATTTTGTTTGGCTTGCTGTTATACAGCCAGCTATGGTGCAGCACGTAGTCCTTGGGATTCTCCCCCCACATCCAGGGCGAATCGCGGCGCAGGATTTCCAGCATGTCATCTATGATTTTCTGGCGCGCTGCATTGTTCGGCATATTCTTCATCTGCTCGAACAGCCGGTCGAATTCGGGATTGCTATAATTGGAAGCATTCTCGCCGCCCTTGCTCACTTTGGCCTGCGCGCCGTTCAGCAGAAACAGAAAATTTTCCGGGTCGGGATAATCAGCGTTCCAGCCGTAATAGAACAGTTGCGTATCACCCTTGCGAACCTTGTCCTGAAAACGGTTGTAGTCGGTGCTGCGCAGCACCAATTGCAGATTGAGCTTGTCGAACTGCTTGCGCAGCCAGTCCATGCGTGACTTGGCACCCAGCGCGGTAGGAGTGGTATCAAGGTAAATTACCAGTGGTTGTTTTGATTTTTCATCCAGGCCGTCCGGATAGCCCGCTTCGGCGAGCAGTTTTTTCGCGGCTTCAATGGGTTTCCGTTTCGGTGCGCCGTTCACCCAGTCGTACACGTAATGGTTGATGCCGGCCTCTCCTTCGCGGTAGCCGAAGATGCCGGGAGGAATGGGCGATTGCGCGGCAATGCCTCGTCCATTGGCGAAGATGGAAATGAATTCTTCCCAGTCCACCGCAATCGAGATGGCCTGGCGCAATTTGCGCGCCCTTTCCGGATTGCAAGATACATCACTTCGCTTGCCCGCTTTCCCGTCTGCGTTACCAATGATTTGCCCGACAATTCCTTCGGAGGTTTTGGAAGGGGAAACGCCCATTGGGGTAACGCAGCCCCCACCCACTACCGGATCAAGCCAGTTAAAACCTATATACATTGTGGAAGGTGCCACAGAGGTGGAAAGCGCAATACCCTGTTTCTTCATTTCATCGGTAACGTTGGCTTCACCTCCTACACTGACCTGAACCGCCTGGTCGAAGCTGTCAGAACTGATACCCGAGGCATCATAGTAACCTTGCAGGAATTTATTCCAGTAAGGGATGGTTTCCTTTTCCAGACTGAACACCATTTGCCCGATCAGCGGCAGAGGCTTGCCCGCATCAGCCAGCAGCCCGGCTTCGCGATCACCCGGATCACCCTCTGCCGGATAAAACTCACCTGAGAAATTTGGATTTTTCGTCAGCACCATGCGCTGGTTCGGATTGTTCTCCGACAGGTAATACGGCCCGCTGCCGACCGGCCACCAGTCCAGAATGAGGTTGCGTTCGCGCATCCCTTCTTGTGCGTAGAAACGCTCTGCTTCCACCGGCATCGGCGCGAAAAACGGCATCGCCAGCCAGTACGCGAACTGCGGATACTTGCCGTATACCTTGAGGAGGTAAGTATGTTCATCCACTGCCAGCGCGCCTTCCAGCGGGTAATCGTGCAAATTCAGAAAGGTGTCCGGATGGGACTTCTGGGCCTGCTGCAAAGTGGCAGCGTAGTCCTTCAGGCCAACAATATATTCTTCCATCAATCCGAAAATCGGCGAGTGCACAGCCGGATGCGCCAGCCGTTTGACCTGATAGACATAATCCTCTGCCAGCACTTCGCGCGTGCCACTGTGAAAAAAATCGTTCAGGGCATGAATACCACTCAGGTCCTGCTGCGTCAGGGCGAAATATTCCGGCTTGCCCTGCTTGTCGCGGGCAAAGGCCGGATGCGGCTGGTATTTCAAACCCTGCCGCAAGTGAATTTCATACACGCTGAAGGCCACCTTGTCGGCGGGTGCATCATCCGGCAATGTCCGGTTATTCTTGTCCAGATAGGTGACCTTGGGCATTTCACTGCTCGCCTGCGGCACCAGGGTATATGGGCGTTTCAGGTAATGGTATTGCAGTGGCGGCTGGTAGATTTGTGCGAGAAACTCATACTCGTTCTCGCTGTAGGCCTGCGCCGGGTCGAGGTGCTTGGGGCGCTCGGTAAATGCGCTGTAGAAAATCGGCTCGCCCTGATCCGCCGCCGGATAAGGGTTGTTCCACAAGCCACCGTCACAGGCGACGAGCAACAACAGCGCTAAACAGGATAACCATCTCATGGCGCGAGAGTGTAACGGAACGCTGCTTCCAAGTCATGCCGCATATAAGTCTCAGGATATCTACAAAAACATCTAAGTCATTGACATTTTAATGAAAAAGCAGTAGAGTGAAATTTATATACCGTGTTCTCTGGAGAACGCCATGGCCATTCCAAATGTCAGTATTTCCCCGCCTTTAAGCAGCTTGACCGCCAACAGTGCTGTTGCCCCCTCTGTTGAGAAACACCTGTCGAACGCCAACCAACAGCCTTCCGCTACCGTAACACTGTCCACACAAGGACAAAAACTGAGTCAGACCAACCAGCTTCAAGCCAACCAGACTCAAACCTTGAATACGGTAAATACACCGGTTAACCCAAATGCAGTACCCCAGTCCAAGGAAACCACAGCGGCCCCCGGCATCCAGTTCATGGCAGGCGAGACCAAGAGCGGACGCGTTAATACCTACGCCTGATTTGCTGCGGCACGTACAAGCGTGTCCCCTGCTTATTCCAATTTGCATTAAAATCACCAACAATCACCGTACCGTTAATCTGTGTAAACGGGACGGCAAGGTATGTGGCATTTCTATTAAAAATTGGAATTAAATTATATGAACCCTGATTGGCAGGCTTTTTTGCAACGGCAACATGCGCATTTACCGGATGGAATTGTTGAGCATTTCGGCAACGCGCAAGATGAACTGATGGCCTCTCAAAACGGCACGGTGCTGTGCGACCTGAGCCAGTTCGGCATCCTCAAGGTATCGGGCGAGGAAGCACAAAACTTCCTGCAAAACCTGCTCAGCAGTGATGTGCGCGAGGTCGGCGCGCAACAAGCGCAAATCAGCAGCCTGAACACCCCAAAAGGACGAATCCTGGCAACTTTCCTTATCTGGCAGGCTGATGCAGATTATTACCTGCACCTGCCGCGCAGTTTGTGCGCAACCATCCTCAAGCGCCTGTCCATGTATGTGCTGCGCGCCAAAGTCAAAATCGAGGATGCAAGCGACGGGATAATTTGTCTGGGGCTTTCCGGTGAAGGTGCAACTGCGCTGCTGCAACTGCATTTCGGTTCAGCCCCGCAAAACACCCTCGCCGTCGAACATCATGACAACGCGAGCATCATCCGTGTCGGCGCGCAACGCTACCAGATCAACACCACACCCCAGCACGCGCCGGCCTTATGGCAAAATCTGCTCGCCAGTGCACGTCCTGTTGGCGCACCCTGCTGGGACTGGCTCAACATCCGTAGCGGCATTCCTGTCATCACGCCCGCCACGCAAGAACAATTTGTACCGCAGATGGCAAACCTCGAACTGATAGGCGGCGTGAATTTCAAAAAGGGCTGCTATCCAGGACAGGAAATCGTGGCGCGCATGCAATACCTCGGCAAATCAAAACGCCGCATGTATCTCGCTCATATCGCAGGCTATGCACAAGCGGGAAAACAGTTGTTCAGCGCGGAGGTGGAAGGACAAATTTGCGGCATGGTGGCTAACGCCACAGCCGCTCCCGGTGGCGGCTGCGACCTGCTGGCCGTGATACAAATCAGCAGCCACGATGCTCAATCGGTGCATCTTGGCTCAGTAGAGGGAGAGTCGCTGCAATTTCTGCCGCTGCCTTATGCGATTCCGGCTTGATGTAAGTCCTCGATCACAATCTCAATAAAACCGGTATCTAAGCACCCGTTTTAACCGAATCTACAAGGATCTCAACAATGGACAATATCCCAGACAAAAAAACCAGCTTCCTGGTTGTTGACGATATTGAAATGATACGGAAGTTGATAACCAAGAATCTCAACGCGATGGGGTACAGAAATGTCTCACAAGCTGCCAATGGGTTGAAAGCCTTGCATGAACTGGAAAGTGATCCAACAATTACGGTGGTCATCACGGATTGGAATATGCCGGTGATGTCCGGCCTCGAATTACTTCGGGCTATTCGTAATCATGAGAAATTCAAAAGTCTGCCGGTGTTAATGGTTACTGCCGAAATTGCCCGCCATCAGGTGCAGGAAGCCGCCGAAGCCGGCGTGTCTGAATTCCTGGTAAAACCGTTTACCATGGGCAACCTGCAGGCCAAGCTGGACAAAATATTGGCCGCTTCGAAAAGGGGTGAAGAGTCTGACATTAAGTTGCAACAGCCGAACGAAGCGCGACAGGTTGCCGGTACAAATCAAAATGCTACGGCACTCTCTGCGACTATGCCAACGGTGCCTGAGCAGCCCGTCTTTTCGAATTCAACGCACACTGGACACCAGCCTGTACATGGAGGAGAACCTGCGGCACTGATAATCACTGACGACCTGCAAGCACGCATGACCAAACAGGCCGACATTCTCGTGGTTGATGACGTGGCCGATAATATAGACGTCTTGGTTGGCCTCCTGCAAGACGAGTACAAGGTTCGTGCCGCAAAAAGTGGCGAGTCGGCACTCAAGATGCTGGCCGGCGGCAGCAAGCTTCCAGACCTGATCCTGCTCGACGTGATGATGCCGGAGATGGATGGTTTTGAAGTTTGCCGACGCCTGAAAACCAACCCGCGGACCGCCGGTATTCCGGTGATTTTTCTTACGGCAGTGGATGATGCTACCAACGTGGTGCAGGGCTTTGAGCTTGGCGCTGTCGATTATGTGACCAAGCCCGCCAATCCTACCGTGCTGAAGGTGCGGGTACGTAATCACTTGACACGCAGCAAGGCATTTTCCGAATTGAAAAAACAGAATCAGGTACTGGCTGAAAACCTGCAATTGCGTGAGGAAGTTGACCGCATGACCGCGCATGACTTGAAGAATCCGATAGGTGGCATCATCAACTTTACCGGGATGCTTCTTTCCGATGAGATGATGACCAACGACCAGAAGGAGCTGTTGCAATCGATAGATGATTCTGCCCACAGTCTGCTCAACATGGTCACGCTGTCGCTTGATCTATTCAAAATGGAACAGGGCACATTCGAAATGCAGCCATCCCGGATTGACTTGATCGAGATAATCCGCAAGGTACTGGCCGAAAAAAATGCGGAGCTCGAAGACAAACAATTAAGCGTCACCAATACGCTGCCCCGCACTATTTCAGAAAACGATGGGACTCCGGAGTTTCAGGTTCAAGGCGACGGTTTGCTATGCTATTCGATGTTCGGTAATTTAATCAAAAATGCGGTAGAAGCCTCGCCCGTCGGCGGCAAGCTGGATATATCCTTCACTCATGACGACAATGGACTTGGCAAGGTCACCATCACCAACAGCGGGGCAGTTCCCAAAGACATACGCGGAACGTTCTTTGATAAATACGTCACCGCCGGCAAGAAGGGCGGTACCGGGTTGGGTACCTATTCTGCAAAGTTGCTTGCCTCAGTCCAACAAGGAACCATTGATATGCAAGCCGATGACGAAAAAAATGAAACCACGCTGACCATTACTTTGCCGCTAGTTGTTTGATATTCTTGAAGTTGCCTATTTCAGGAGCCCGCCAGCGCCTGTAGTTGCACCTGCTGTTGTGCAAGCAGTTCCGCTTGACGTCGGCTACTCAGGTTGCGTTCCAATATTTCGAGGTTGGTAGCCACCATCGGTAGCAACGCATCCAGCAAGGCACGTTTTTCGGCATCAAGGGATTGCAGGGAGGCAAACACGATAACACCCAATAACCGGTCAGCATAAACTACCGGTAGCAGGACAATGGATTGGGGTGCGGCTTCACCGATGCCACAGACAATATGTATTTCCGAATTCTCGTCACCGGAAATTTCGATGGGCGTCCGGTCTTTCGCACATTGCCCGACCAGTCCCTGCCCCACCTCGATGTCCTGAAGTTCATTCGGCAATACGCCATGCCCGCCGACAGGTATCAAGCGCCGGGATCCACCATCGAGCAAGTAGAAAGCGCCATACTCGGCATCAATGCGCGACGTGACGTGTTGCATGAACTTCCTAGCCAATTCTTCCAGTGTAGTAGCCTGATGGAGAGCATCCGAAACTTCGACAAGGCAAGAATTAATTGCGGCATCCAGCTCAAGTTTGCGGGTGAAAATCTGCAATTCTGCCTCTGCCTTGTTAATCTCGGCCTGCGACTGTTTTTCCCGGCGCGCCTGATAACGCCATACCATACCGAAGCCCAAGGTAAGTAACAGCAACAGGACTGCTCCCGTTGCGAGAATTTCCGACAAATCCTGGTAGATCCATTTCGTCGGCACCAGTAAATACAGATGCAGGTCGCTTCCCGGCACTGCCGAGACACGCACCTGGTATTCTCCAGCCACGGTTTCGGTATTTTCCTTGGGCTCCGGCAGAGGAATGGCGGCCTCGCTCAGGTTCATTCCCCAAATCAATTTGTTCAGCACACCCTGTGTGTGGATATGTCTGGCCAGTACCGTGCTGCGCGGCGTCACCAGCAGCCACTGTGCCTGCTCCATCCCGCTTCCGGCCAGAATCTGATCAATCTCCTTCAATTCGAAGTCCACGGCGGCGTTGCCGATCCACGAGCCTTCGCTATCGAACATCGGCGAAATAATGCTTTGCAGCGCGCGACCATCGGTGGAATCAATCCAGGCATCGGTGCGAAATACCTGCGCTTCGCCGTTCCTTATCCGGTTCTCAAACGGAGTCAACATGGCATTTGCCAGTTCCCCCATCGCGCTCTTTGCGGTCTTCAGCGGGGAGCCTGTGATTGCCGCCTGAAAGTCCCAGCGCGGAACACTGAGACAGTAAGTCTGATCCTTTGACATCCAGTAGGTATAAGCGACACGGCTCGACCAGCCATGACCGAGAATAGTGAGATCGCGCTCGTACAGGTGATGCATCACCTTCTGCAATTTCGGTAACGAGGGATCGTCCTTGGCCTGCCTGAGACCGACAAGATTGCCGGTCATCGTTCGCGATAAGTTAATCGCGGCATCCGGGTGATCGTAGAGTGATTCGTAATAATCGCCATACTGCCGCAGGTTCACCTTACCCGCGCCGGACGGCAAATCATCAGATTTAAGCGCCTGGCGCATTTCGCCGAATACCAGATCAGCGACTATCCTTCCACTTTCCGCAATCTGGCTGACCTTGAGTTTTTGCTTGCCTATCAGGTCATTCAGCATGGCTCGCCGATCATTGATCTTCGACACAGCAATCAAGGCAATCAGCACAATCGCCAGCAGGAACAGGCTGAGTCCGAAAAACGCAAGCCCGAAGCGGGAAGTCGCAGCGCCCTGTTTCAATTGTTTGACGCTAGACATTGAGCCATTTCCTTTTTGCTCGCAGACCAACAGAGAAGGCTTCGGGGGTTGTCATACCTGGTCTTTACGACGTTGACTCATGTCACGCACCGAGGCGCAAACACACATCCCATGACCGCCAAGTGCCGGCAACCTGGATAATCCAACCTCAACCTGGAATTCGCTGCCATCTTGCCTTACCCCACGCAGTTCCTTGTCCAATACTCCCATATCACGTGTCGTTCCAGTGTGCATAAAACCTTCGCGCAGTTTTGGATGATGGTTCCGCACATCATCTGGTACCAGAATCTCAAGTTTCTGGCCGATTAAAAACCCTGAACGGTAACCAAACATTTCGTCAACTCTTGGATTGGTCAAAATGATCACGCCGTTCTCATCGGCAACCAGCATCCCATCCGGCGCGGACTCAATAATGCCGCGATACCATGTCTCCGTATCCAGCAATTGCGCCTGCTGTCGTGCGAGTATTTCCGCCTGAGTTTGGGTGTTGAGGTTACGCTCCAGTATTTCAAGATTGATTGCCACCATGGGCATCATTGCATCCAGCAAAGCGCGTTTTCCGGAATCAATGGATTGCAAGGCGGCAAACACGATAACGCCCAACAGGTGGTCAACAGACACAACCGGAAGGATGACAATGGATTTCGGTGCGATTTTACCGTTACCCCAGACAATGCGAATATCAGTATTGCTATCATCGGAAAGGTTGATGGGTGTCCGGCCTTTAGCGCATTGGCCGACCAGCCCCTGACCCATTTTTATTTGCTGAAGTTCATCAGGCAAGGCACCATGACCGCCGATCGGAATTAAGTGATTTGATTTTTCTTCCCAAAGGTAGAATGCGCCGTAATCTGCTTCTATACGCGAAGTTACATGATGCATAAAGATTCGCGCAAATTCGACCGTCGATCCTGCTTGATGAAGGTCGGCTGCAACCTCGGCAAGATAAGACTTGATCATCGAATCGGATTCCAGTTTGAGGGTATACGTTTTCAGTTCTGCCTCCGCCTGATCACGCGCAGTGTTCGCACGCTGCAAACGTTCTCTCCAGGCCATGAATATTGCACTTAGCGCAAGGATCAGCGCGCTGCTTGCGGTGAATATCACGGTACGCAGCGATGAGGGCATCAGTTCATCGAGATCGCCCAGCAATACCAACGTCCACTCGCCATTCGGATCGTTCCATTGCACCGGTGCGCGTGCTACGGCGTAACGATGACTGTCAATACTGACAATCTCTTGTCCAAGATCGAAGGGTAGCGTTTTAGGCGTGCCATTTTCATAAGTGGTGCCAAACTGTTTGAGTGCGCGAATGGCCCGGAGCTGTTCGGGAGTCGTTCCCACGGCCATTTGCTCGATCCAGCTTGAGTGGTTGCTGGCAAAAGTGATCTGCTGTGGTGACAGCAACAGTGCCGGGCCGGACCAGGCTTTCAATATGGAGTCAACACGGTCAAGATTGAGGCGCGCGACAGTAACTCCAATAACGGGAGCGGTGCTGGATACTTCACCGTATAAAGGTGTAGCAAAATATAGCGCGCGTTGCCCCGTTGCCAGGCTTACTGCCGGATAAACATTTTGCTTACCCTGCATGGCGATCTTGTAATAGCGTCTAAAATTAATGTCTAAACCAGTACTGGGTTTGCCATTGCTATCCCATGACGATTGCACCATGCCTTTACTGTTTGCAATAAATACACCGGTGGCTTGGAAGGCCTTTCCTGTTTCTTGCAAGACTTCCAATACTTCCGGATCTTGTGCGGATTTTTGTCCGCTTGCGACTTCCTTGATTTTTTTACTGATTAACCCCAACGAAGCGACTGATCCCATTACGTTGCCATTCATGGTCACCCCCATGATTTCTATGGCACGGCGCTTTGCCTCGGTGTTCAGCACATCTTTATAACTATGTTCGAGTGAAATACGCGTGGCCTCGACAGATGCAAATCCGGCTGCTGCCGCGAGCAGCAAAACTACAGCCCAATTCAACAAACGGCGTGGAGGTTTAGTTGTCATGTCTATTCACATGCATTACAAGGTGATTTCCAGGGCGCGTGCGGTTTCCTGCAATCTTTCCAGCGCATCGTCAAACTCAAACTCGCCTACCAACTTTAATAAACTTCGCGCTGCGGCTTCTTGTCCCAGTGCATTCAATTGGGGAGAGAGTTTTTCCACCATTGTGCCGGAACTTGAATCCAGATCGGCGAGCAGTGCGGCAAGCTGCCTCAGTTCAACTCCCAGTGCATCCTTGTCAACATGAACCGGCAAAATATTGGCTGCTGTGGCCTGTACTTCTTCCGGCTCACCCATTGCCGCTGAAATATGTGCCAACTGGTTGGCGAGTTCTGCTTCCATAGCATGAAGCGCTTCGGCAAGACCCTCTGTTTCGCCGCGCTTCAACATTCCTTCAACCAGCGCGGCGCGTTCGGCCATTTGTGTGGCACCGATATTGCCAGCCAATCCTTTGACGGTATGCGCCTCGCGCACGGCAGTTTCGACATCACTGCTTTCCATTGCCGTCTTGATGCGCGCCATCACATCTGCCTGCGTTTCGTTGAAGCGATGAATCAGCTTGCGCAACAGTTTGACGCTGCCTCCAACCCGCCCAAGAGCAGTTTTAATGTCCAGTCCGGGAACATCCGGTACACCGTCAGATCGGGCATCCTCGGGAACAGAATCTGCGATTGCAGCCACCCCGGATTGTTTCGGCTTGATCCATTTCGCCAGGGTGAGAAACAGTTGCGTGACATCAATCGGCTTGGCGATGTGATCGTTCATGCCAGACTCCACGCATTTCTCCTTGTCGCCCGCCATCGCGTTGGCAGTCATTGCCATAATCGGCAGATTGGCGAAGCGTGCATCCTGCCGGATTTTGCGTGTTGCCTCGAAGCCATCCATCACGGGCATTTGGCAATCCATCAGAACGCCGTCGTAGTGGGTCAGTGCCACTTTTTCTAACGCTTCTGCGCCGTTGTTGGCAACGTCCACTTTCAGTCCCGCATCCTGCAAAATTTCCAGCGCCAGTTCCTGATTCACTGCGTTGTCTTCCACCAGGAGCAGATAAGCGCCCTTTACTAATCGGGCAGCCTCCTGATAGTTCGCCTGTTTTTCGTTTTTGCGTGAACTTTTCGCCACTTCCTTGCCCAGCGCATTGAGAATGCTGTCGAGCATGGTGGATGGACTCACCGGCTTGACCAGAATGCCATCAATATGCACACCTTCGGCACGTTGCAGCAACTCATCACGACTGTAGGCGGTGACCATGACAAAAGACGGTGTCTTCGATAATTTACTGTCGGCGCGAATGCGCTTGATGGTTTCCACACCATCCATACCCGGCATCATCCAGTCCATCAGCACCAACCCATAAGGCCGGTGTTCAAGTTGCGCCTGCTCCAACTCACCAATCGCTTGTGCGCCGCTGCTGACCGCTGTGGCATCGAATTTGAGCGACACCAGAATACTTTGCAAAATTTCACGGGCACTTGCGTTGTCGTCCACCACCATAATGCGCAAACCTTGTACGTCTTCGGCATGGACCGACAACTTCCGCTGCTCGCTCTGAACACCAAACTTTGCCGTGAAGTGAAAGGTGCTGCCCTTGCCCGGTTCGCTATCAACGCCAATCTCACCTTCCATCATTTCCACCAGTTTTTTGCTGATGGTCAAACCCAGCCCGGTACCGCCATATTTTCGCGAAGTCGAAGAATCTGCCTGGGAAAAGGCGCTGAACAGTTTGTTGCGCTGCGCCTCGGTAAGGCCGATTCCGGTATCGCGCACTTCGAAGCGCAAACGCACACCATCCGGCTCGCTGGCAATCTTGTGAACGCCCACCGTGATCTCGCCCCTCTCGGTGAACTTGATCGCGTTGTTCACCAGGTTTATGACTACCTGCCCGAGCCGCAACGAGTCGCCTACCAGCGCGGTCGGCACATCGGTACCCACGTCGAACAGCAGCTCCAGGCCTTTGTCCTGAGCCTTGATGACAGACAAATCTGCAAGATGCTCCATCACATCTTCGAGATAGAAGTCGGCCTTTTCCATCGACATCTTGCCCGCCTCGATCTTGGAGAAATCGAGAATATCGTTGATGATGCCCAGCAGATTCTTGGCGGCCGAATCGACTTTTTCAATGTAGTTGCGCTGTTTGGTGTTGAGGTCGGTTTGCAGGGCGAGATGAGACATGCCGATAATGGCGTTCATCGGTGTACGAATTTCGTGGCTCATGTTGGCAAGGAAGTCGCTTTTGGCTTTGGTGGCTTCCTCGGCGATTTCCTTGGCTTCCCGAACGGCGTCTTCGGCCAACTTGCGTTCGGTAATATCCCTGCTGATACCCAACAGGCCAAGCAGTTTTCCCTCTATGTTCCAAAACGGAGACTTCAGCGTGTCAAGTAATATATGTCGGCCATCAGGATAATCAACCCATTCTTCATTTGTTTGTTTTTTCAAAGCAGACAACATGGCAACATCTTTACTACGGAAAAAGTCGGCAACTTCTTTGGGGAAGAGGTCGTAGTCGGTCTTGCCATTAATTTCGGAAACGGGCAGGCCGATTAACGTACCAAAAGCATCGTTGCAGCCGATGTAGATACCTTCAGGAGACTTGTAAAAAATCAGGTCAGGAATCGAATTAATTAACGCCGTCATGGTAGCCTGACTCTCGGCAGCCAAATCCTTGGCACTTAGCAACGCTGCTTCGGCCTGTTTGCGCTCGGTAATATCTCGGAACACGATGACTGATCCGTGAATTTGACCATCCTTGTAAACCGCTGCGGTGGTGTATTCGACCGGCAAAGCCACCCCGTCTTTGCGCCACAGCACTTCGTCGTCTACCTGACGCGGCCGTCCATCGAGGGAAGTCATGTACATCGAGCATTCCTCACGGGGGAATTGGCTGCCGTCAGGGTAAGCGTAATGCACCATTTTATGCATCGGCTGACCGATCAGTTCGGCTTCGGAATAGCCAAGCAGGGTAAACACAGCGGGGTTGGCAAAGGTCATTTTCCCCTCAGTGTCCATACCGAGAATGCCATCACCCACGGAGCCAAGGATCAAACGTGTGCGCTCTTCGGTTTGCGCCAATATCTCCCGGCCGGATTCAAGTTCTTCGCGCTGCGCAAGCAAGGTCGATTTTTGTTGTTCCAGCTCTTCGGCCTGTTCTTCGAGGTGGCGTGCCTGATCGGCAAGTTTGTTGTTGTTTTCCTCAAGTTCGTCGCGGCGCGAACGCAATTGCAACTCGGAAGCCGCCAGATCTTCGGCTTGGGCTCGCGTCTTTTCAAGCAATTCGCGCGTGGCTACATTACCGGCCAGAATCTGAATTTTTTCGGCAATGGACGGTAGCAAACTCTTGAAAAGATCCAACTGCTGACTATCGAAAGGCTTTAACCCCCCAATTTCGATTACAGCCAGAACATTGCCACGATCAATAACAGGTGCGATCAGCACTGTTTTGACGGTCAGTCTGCCCAACCCCATGCTGACGCCCAGTGCTTCTTTTTCCGGAATCGATAAGGCAATCTGTCGCTGGTCCTGCGCGGCTTGCCCCACCAGACTTTGGCCCCAGGCGAAGCAGGCGGTATGAATCGAATCGTCGCAGCCATAACCACCGACACGACGCAGTTGAGACTTTTCCGTATTGGCAACATACAGCGCGCCATAGACCAATCCCATGATTTTTGCCAATTGAGCCGCCAGCGTATCTCCAAATTCTTTAAAGGTTGAAGCGGCCTGCACAGCCTGGTCGATCTC
>CAIQPV010000025.1 GCA_903873725.1 uncultured Nitrosomonadales bacterium | reverse complement strand
CGAAAATACCGGTTGCACATGTTGAAGCAGGGCTCAGAACAAACGATATTTATTCTCCCTGGCCCGAAGAAATGAACAGAAGAATAGTGGGGCGAGTGACTTCGCTGCATTTCGCACCAACAGAATCTGCTCGCGCCAACTTATTGGCGGAAGGCTGCGCCGATAAATCAATCTACGTTACGGGCAATACAGTCATTGATGCGCTGCTAAGTGTGGTGGAAAGAATTGAAACCGATGCATCCATCAGCCGACAATTACGAGAACGTTTCGCTTTCCTGCAGGAAGATAAGCGTCTGATATTGGTCACAGGACATCGGCGAGAAAATTTTGGCGATGGCTTTGAAAATATATGCTACGCATTGCGCAAAATCGCCGAACGCGAAGATGTTGAAATCGTCTATCCGGTGCATCTCAATCCTAGTGTTCAAGAGCCTGTGCACAGGATATTGGCTGACTGCCCCGGTATTCATTTGATGGAACCGCTGGATTACCTGCCATTTGTATACCTGATGAATCGCGCTTATCTCATCCTAACCGACTCGGGCGGAATTCAAGAAGAGGCACCTTCGCTTGGCAAGCCCGTTCTGGTTATGCGCGATACCACGGAGCGACCCGAGGCAGTTACTGCGGGCACGGTAAGTCTGGTGGGCACCGATGCCGCACTTATTGTCTCTGATACAATAGCACTTCTGGATGACAGGCAGAAATATCAACGTATGTCTCAAGCACATAACCCCTATGGTGAATCAAGTGCGCGATAAACTGGTTGATTCTTTTCGGGTGAACGTGGTTGGCATGCAAGATGGCTATTTTACTGAGTCACAACAAGCAGAGTTGATTCAGCGTATCAAGTCGAGTGGCGCGCGAATCGTGACTGTGGCGATGGGTTCTCCGCGACAGGAGCTTTTTATTAATCTTTGCCGCCAAACTTATCCGGATGCATTTTATATGGGGGTGGGTGGGACTTACGATGTGTTTGCCGGTAATGTAAAACGCGCGCCACTTTGGGCTTGTAAGCTAAACGTTGAATGGCTGTATAGGTTGCTTGCAAACCCCTCCAGGTTCGGCCGACAAGTTGTATTGTTGGAATATCTCTGGTTGCTGTTGCTGGGAAAAATATAAATTTCATAGTTATAGGCGAGAGTTATTAAAATGCAATTTAGGTTTGACTTTTCTTCCGAGGGAAATTGCTAAGCTTGCCAGAACGCAAAGGATTGGAATCTGTTCTGTAACTTGTCAATTTCCCGAATAGAAGTAATTCTGGGCATCGGGCCCAGAGGTAAAAGTTATGTATTTGGCCTGCTGGAGCGGGATTGAAGGGGCTGCACCAGTCGGTCTCGGACGAAACTCTATAGCCGGATGTCCAGACTCATACACGCAAGGGAAGGCTGTGGCTTCGGATGATATACTTCACCTTAAATACTTTTCTCAGAGAAGATTTCCCCACCAGTCCATGAAAAACAAGAATCTAACCGCCATAATCTTTGGGCTGCTGTTGGTCTTCTGTGTGCTTGCCATCATCCGGCACCCCCAGATTTTTTACCCGGAAGTTAAAATTGACATTCCCGACCCTTCCGGTAACCTCACCATGAGTTTTCTGCTTCACAATCGCTTAACTTTGCCTGAATGCGAATCCATCACCGGCAAGCTTGCACGCGAGATCTTTTCAAGATGCTCGCAGTGCCGGATTACACTAATTCAATGCGCCAACACTTTGGATGATGAGCAGCAAAAATTGCTGGGCACGGTACCGCTTTCAACCCCCTCTGCTCGAATGACGAACGGAGATATTGTTTTCAGTGCGGCCAACCCGAATTTGGCACTATCAGGGTGTCAATCCAGCGAAACTCAGTCCGTTGGCGGACCAAACCCAATCAAGTGTTTCAATGCCAATAGCCAGCGCCCAAATGTTGCGCCGACTGTGGTTCTCAATCCATGGTTAATAGCCATCATATTGGTTTCTTACGCAGCAACCTGGTTTACCGGTTGGTTCATAGTCAAATACGAGGATCTGCACGCTCACCTCTCACATGACCACATTACCGATAGCCCGCAGAAGATCCACGACCAGCCTACTCCGCGAATCGGTGGGTTGATGCTGATCGTCGGACTGTTGGGTGCCGGTGCCATCATGATTTCCACCGAAGTCTTTACCATCAAACGCGAATTTGGAATCCTGCTGCTTACCTGTATTCCTGCCTTCTTGGGCGGGTTGGTGGAAGACGTCACTAAAAAAGTCGGGGTACTTGATCGCTTGCTTCTCACTATGCTCTCGGGTGCCATCGCCGCTTGGTTAATGGGTGCTGTTCTCAATCGGCTGGACGTTCCGGGTGTAGATGAGGCAATGAAGTGGATGCCGTTTGCTGTCATTTTTACCTGTGTTGCGGTTAGCGGGATTGCCAATGCCATTAACATTATTGATGGGCTCAACGGTTTGGCTGGCGGGTTTGCGGTCATCGCGTTACTTCCTCTTGCGTTTGTGGCTTACTTGGTCGGTGACTCCCTTGTTTTCACAGTCGGTATTGCCCTGAGCGGCGTAATGCTGGGATTCCTGGTTTGGAATTGGCCTGGTGGCAAGATATTTATGGGCGATGGTGGAGCATATCTGCTCGGTTTTTTACTCGCAGAGCTATGCGTGCTCCTTCTCGTTCGAAATCCAGGTGTCACCCCGTGGTTTCCACTGCTGATATTTGTCCACCCGGTGTTTGAAACGCTCTTTTCAATATACAGAAGGAAGCATCTGCGCGGCCATTCACCGGGTAAACCGGATGGGCTGCATATTCATACGCTGATCTACAAACGCATCGTGCCTCGTGAAGCTCACCCCGGTGAAACATTGAATAAACTCCAGCGAAATAGCCGCGTGGCTAAATACATTTGGATACCGGCAATAGGAGTTGCCGTGTACGGAGCGGTATTCTGGAAATCGCCTCCTGCGCTGATATTGGGGATAATTTTATACTGGGCGTTTTTTATGTCGTGACTTATCAGCGCATCATTAAGTGGAAGAACGTTCGAAGT